>JAFQCY010000093.1 GCA_017399355.1 Oscillospiraceae bacterium | reverse complement strand
CCCCATGCGCCGCAGCGCAATTCATGCAGCGCAAGCTGCAATTCATGGCGAAGCCAATTCATGCCGTCAGGCAATTCATTTCCTGCGGCCCTACGGGGCTGCGGTAGTGATTTGACGGGCTTGGATGAATTGACCCTTTGGGTCATGAATTGCTGCTTTGCAGCATGATTTCTCGCTTCGCTCCATGAATTGAATTGCCTCCCCAATGCGCCGCAGCGCAATTCATGCAGCGCAAGCTGCAATTCATGCGGTATTCGCCGCAATTCATGCCGTCAGGCAATTCATGGGGCTTTCGCCCCCAATTCATGGGGCTTTCGCCCCCAAAGGCAAGGAAGAGAGGAGACTGAATGATGAAAGAACTGATGATCCCGCAGCCCAATGGGAAGCAGCTGGAGTTTTTGCGGGCGACGGCGGCTTATGTGGGCTTTGGGGGCGCACGGGGCGGCGGCAAGAGCTGGGTCGTCCGCTATAAGGCGGTGCTGCTGTGCCTGCAGTACCCGGGCATTCAGGTGATGATCGTCCGCAAAACCTACCCGGAGCTGTCGGAGAACCATATTTTGCCCCTGTGCCGCATCTTAAACTGCTTTGCCACTAAGAAATCGGACAAGCTGGCGGTGTACAAGGACAGCAAGAAGTACATTCTCTTCCCCAACGGCAGCCGCATCCTCTTCCGCTATTTAGACAACGAGAAGGATGCGGAGCGCTTCCAGGGCACGGAGGTGGATGTGCTCTTTGTGGACGAGGCCACCCAGCAGTCCCGGAGCAAGATCGAGAAGCTGACGGCCTGTGTCCGTGGGGCAAACGACTTCCCCAAGCGCTGCTACTACACCTTCAACCCCGGAGGCGAGGGCCACGACTGGGCCAAGCGGCTCTTTATCGACCGCCGCTTTGAGGGGGCGGAGAAGCCGGAGGACTATGTGTTCATCCAGAGCCTGCTGACGGATAACCGTGCCCTGATGGAGCAGGATCCCGGCTACCTGCGCCGTCTGGAGGCGCTGCCGCCTAAGCTGCGCAGGGCCTGGCTGGAGGGGGACTGGAACGTCTTTGACGGGCAGTTCTTCGAGGAGTTCCGGGATGACCCGGCCCACTATTCCGACCGCCGCTTCACCCACGTCATCGAGCCCTTTGCGGTGCCCTCCCACTGGAGCGTCTGCCGCAGCTTTGACTGGGGCTACAATAAGCCCTTCTCCTGCGGCTGGTGGGCGGTGGATCCCGATGGGACGGTGTACCGGATCTTAGAGCTGTACGGCTGCAGCGGCAGCGCCGATGAGGGGGTCCGCTGGACACCGGATCGGGTCTTTGGGGAGATCCACCGCATTGAGACGGAGCATCCCCTGCTCCGGGGCAGGCACATCACGGGGGTGGCGGACCCTGCCATCTGGGATGCCCAGTACGGCGAGAGCATCGCCGACGTGGCGGCAAAGCACCAGGTCTGGTTCCGCCCCGGGGATCACCAGCGGATCCCCGGCTGGCTGCAGCTGCACTACCGGCTGCAGTTTGACGAAAACGGCTACCCCGGGCTCTATGTATTCCGAAACTGCCGTGCCTTGATCCGAACATTGCCCACCCTGCGCTACGATCCCCACCGCCCCGAGGATCTGGACAGCAGCGGCGAGGATCATGCCGCTGACGAGACCCGCTATTTCCTCATGTCCCGTCCCATCCGGCCCAAGGAGCCCAGGGCCCCGGGCCGGGAGACGGAGAATGCACGGCTGTTTCTGGATATCGACAGTCTGCAGCCCTGCAGCCCCGGGGAGAAGCTGGAGATCATGGAGGAGGAGACTTAGTATGAAACAATCCCACAGCCCCATTGGGGCAGAGCAGATCGCCATGGCCCGGGGCATTCTGCAGAAATACCGGGCCGGAAAGGTCGCCCTGGAGCAGCGGCTCATTGCCAACGAGCAGTGGTACAAGCTCCGCCACTGGGACTATCTCCGCCGCAAGGGGGGCAGGGAGGAGGTAGAGCCCGTCAGCGGCTGGCTCTTTAACGCCATCTGCGCCAAGCACGCCGATGCTATGGACAACTATCCTGCCCCCCTGCTGCTGCCCCGCCGGGCAGAGGATCGGGCCTATGCAGAGCGGCTGGGGGCGATTTTGCCTGCGATTTTGGAGCAGGCGGATTTTGAGCAGACCTATTCCGATGTGGCAGACGACAAGCTCCGGGGCGGCACGGGGATCTACGGGGTCTTCTGGAACACGGAGCTGGCAGAGGGCCGGGGGGATATCGCCATCTCCTGCATCGACCCCATCAACCTCTTCTGGGAGCCGGGCATCGGCGACATTCAGAAGAGCCGCAATGTATTTCTGGTGGAGCTGGTGGACCGGGATCTGCTCCACCGGGACTACCCCTTCCTGGAGCAGGCCGGGGATGGGGGCGAGCTGAGCCGCTATATCTATGACGAGTCCGTGGACACCTCCCACAAGGCGGCGGTGGTGGACTGGTACTATAAGCGCCGGGGCAAGGACGGCAGGATGCTGCTGCACTACTGCAAGTTCACCGGGGGCAGCCTGCTCTATGCCTCGGAGAACGACCCCTACCTGAAGGACCGGGGCTGGTATGACCACGGGCAGTACCCCTTCGTCTTCGACACCCTCTACCGGGTGAAGGGCTCGCCCTGCGGCTTCGGCTATATTGACGTGGGCCGCTCCGCCCAGGAGTACATCGACCGTGGCAACCGTGCCATTCTGGAGAACCTCCTGGTCAGCGCCACCCCCCGGCACTTCATCCGCAATGACGGCAGCATCAACGAGGAGGAGTATCTGGATCTGCGCAAGCCCCTGATCCATGTGGACAGCGGCCTGGGCCAGGACTCCATCCTGCCGGTGCAGAGCAGCCCCCTCTCCCAGGTCTATCTGCAGGTGCTAAACAGCAAGGTGGACGAGCTGAAGGAGGTCACGGGCAACCGGGATATCTCCACCGGCGGCACCACAGCCGGTGTCACCGCCGCCGCAGCCATCGCCGCCATGCAGGAGGCAGGCAGCAAGCTGTCCCGGGATCTGAACAAGGCCGCCTACCGGGCCTACCGCAAGGTGGTGCTGCTGGTGATCGCCCTTCTGGGCCAGTTCTACACCGCTCCCCGCAGCTTCCCCGTGGCAGGCAGCCGGGACTTCCTCTCCTGGGGCGAGCCTGCGGAGCGCAGCACCCTCTTTGACGTGCAGGTCATGGCCCAGAAGGCCCCGGCCTACTCCCGGCTCAGCCGCAACGAGCTGGCCCTGCAGTTTTTCGCCGCAGGCTTCTTTGACCCGGAGCGGAAGGAGCAGGCCCTCAGCTGCCTGCAGCTGATGGACTTTGAGGGCAAGGCCCTTATGGAAGAGCGCATCCGCCAAAATGAGGGCGGAGGCGGCAGCCCGGCAGGGCAAAAAAAGAAGGCCCTCCGGGAGCTGAAGCAGCTGAGCGCCCTGGGAGCAGGGCAGAAACGGGAGTCCTACGTCACCCGCCGGGCACGGGAGCGTGTGGCAGCTGCCACCCAGCCCAGATAGGAGGGAAGAAGCCATGATCCATACCCGTATTTGCGAGGAGCCTGCCACCGGGCGGCTGATCCTGCAGCTGAAGGGCCATGCCGGTGCGGCAGCGGAGGGCCAGGATCTGATCTGCGCCGCCGCCTCGATTTTGACCTACACCGCCGCCCAGTTTTTCAGTTATCTCTATGCCGAGGGCAAGCTCCGCTGCGAGCCGGAGCTGGGCCTGGAGAAGGGCAACTGCTATCTCAGCGCCAAGCCCCGGGAGGGCTGCTATGAGGAGGCCCTCCACGGGCTCTATGTCCTCTGCCTGGGCTACGGTCTGCTGGCCAGGCAGTACCCCAAGCATCTGCAGCTCAGAGCCTTCGATGCCTGAGCGCCATTCGGGATCGCCCACCTGACGGGCAAGGAGGAGGTTACCATATGAAGGAATTGAGATTCCCGGGGCTGCAGCTCTTTGCCGAGCCCCGGGAGGAGGAGAGCCCCAGCCCCGAGGCCCGGGAGGATGCGGCCTTTGAGGCCCTGATCACCGGGGAGTACAAGGCCGCTTACGACCGCAAGCTCCAAAGGCTGCAGAGCCAGCTGGAGGAGGCCCGGCAGGAGAGTGTACGGGATCGCCGGGCCTTAGAGGCGCTGGAGCTGCAGCAGCAGTACCCGGATTTCTCCCTGGACAAGGCCCTGGAGGAGCCCCACTTCTGCCGGCTGCTGGAGGGCGGCATGGCCCTGCGCACGGCCTACGAGCTGTGCCACGGGGAGGAGCTGCTGGCAGAGCTCCACAGCCGTCAGGCTGCCGCCGCCCGTCCCAGGGAGAACGGCATGGGAGGCAGAGGTGCCGCCGCCCTTATGGGCGATGTCAGCAATCTGACCCGTGCCCAGCGCAGAGAGATCATCCGCCGTGTTCAGCGGGGAGAGACCATTCGATTTTGAAAGGAGAACCAGATATGAAGCAGCTTGAAACCATGAACCTGCAGCTCTTTGCTGCCCAGGTCAGCACCCAGGAGAGCCTGAGTGCCGAGATGAAGACCTTTTACGACATGACCCTCATCGATGAGGCCGGGGCCAACCTGATCCATGACCAGTTCGGCCAGAAGCGCCCCATCCCCAAGGGCGGCGGCAAGACCATCGAATTCCGCCGCTTCTCCCCCCTTGAGAAGGCCGTGACCCCCCTGACCGAGGGCGTCACCCCCCAGGGAAACAGCCTGAATGTGTCCACCGTGTCCGCCACGGTGAGCCAGTACGGCGACTATATCGTCCAGTCCGATGTGCTGGAGCTCACCGCCCTGGATAACACCATCCTGGAGTCTGCCAAGCTCCTGGGCAGACAGGCCGGTCAGACCCTGGATACCGTGGTGCGCAATGCCCTGCAGACCGGCACCAATGTGAGCTTCTGCCCCAAGATCGCCGCAGACGGCACGGAGACGGAGGTGCTCTCCCGTGATGAGCTGGATGAGAGCTGCGTGCTGACCGTGGATGCGGTGCAGCAGGCCGTCACCAAGCTCCGTGCCCAGAATGCCCCCACCATCGGCGGCAAGTATGTGGCCATCATCCATCCCTATGTGGCCTACGACCTGATGCGTGACCCCGAGTGGATCGATGCCCACAAGTATGCCGACCCCGATGCCCTCTTTGAGGGGGAGCTGGGCGAGCTGGCCGGTGTGCGCTTCGTCCAGTCCACCGAGGCCAAGGTCTACCGGGACGAGACCTGCCCCCAGGGCCTGGCGGTCTTTACCACCCTCTTCCTGGGCGATGGGGCCTACGGTGTCACCGATGTCCTGGGCGGCGGCCTGGAGATGATCGTCAAGCAGAAGGGCAGCTCCGGCACCGCCGATCCCCTGGATCAGCGCAGCTCCGTGGGCTGGAAGGCCCTGAAGACCGCCCGGATCCTGGTGGAGAACTACCTGCTGCGTGTGGAGAGCTGCTCCAAGCGTTACTCCGCCACCGCCGCGGCCAACTGAGAGGAGGCTGTAACCCATGGCTGAAGAGAACTATGTGAGCCTGCGCCTGCCCAAGAGCCGCAGCGAGCAGGAGGATGTCTATGTCTCCGTCAATGCCCGTAACTGGCTCATCCGCCGGGGCGAGACCGTCCGGGTGCCCCGGTGCGTAGCCAAGCTGCTGCAGAACCGGGAGCTGGCCCTGGAGGCCGCCCTGGCCTACGAGAAGCAGCAGGGAAACTAAAGGGAGGAGGGATCGCCCCATGACGATTTTAGAGGCCATCAACCGGGCGGATCTCCATCTGCCCAACCGCTTCTCCACCTCGGAGAAGCTGGCCTGGCTCTCCCGGCTGGACGGCATGATCCACCAGGAGCTCCACCGCCTCTACGAGGGGGGCGATACCCCCTTCGGGGGCTACGATGAGACCACGGCCTTGTCTGAGTCCCTTCTGGTGGAGGAGCCCTTTGCCCCGGAGGTCTACCTGCGCTACCTGGAGAGCCGCATGGACGATGCCAACGGAGATACGGAGCGCTTCCGTAACTCCCTGGCCCTCTTCCGTGCCGCCTACAAGACCTACTACCGCTGGTACAACCGCACCCACCAACCCAGAAGCAGCCCCCGGCAGTACCGCTAAGGACGACTGGATGCACCAAAGACCCCCTTGTTAAAGGGGGTCGGATCGCCTGAAAGGCGATCCGGGGGGATT
>JAFQCY010000092.1 GCA_017399355.1 Oscillospiraceae bacterium | reverse complement strand
GGGGACGATCCTTGATCTCTTCGTAGATATTGCCTACATAGTAGCCGATGATGCCCAGGCTGATCATGATCAGGCTGCCGATGAAGAGCAGCAGGATGATCACCGTGGTGAAGCCGCCCAGGGCTGTGCCCATAAACTTCTGCACCAGGGCGATGATGCCCATGATCACAGAGACCGCCAGGCAGAGGACGCCAAAAAAGGTGACCAGATGCAGAGGCCAGGCGGTGAAGGCGGTGATATTGCTGACGGCATACTTCATCAAAGACCAGGTGGACCACTTGGACTCCCCGGCCGTCCGCTCCCGGACCTCGTAGGTGACCTCGGCGGTGGTAAAGCCCACCCAGCCGGACAGGGCCCGGAAGAAGGCCCGCTTCTCCCGCATGGTGAGGATCACATCCACGGCCTTGCGATCCAGCAGCTTAAAATCCGAGGCTCGGGACATATCCACCCCCGTGGCCTTACTGATGAGCTGATAGAAGGTCTTGGCGGAGACCTTGTGCAGGAAGCTCTCCTTGCCACGGTCAGACTTGACCCCCTCGATGACCTGCACCCCCTGCTCCCACAGACGGTACATCTCCACCAGCTTCTCCGGCGGATGCTGCAAATCACAGTCGATCACCGCAACGCAATCGCCCTTGGACTGGGCAAGGCCGGCAAAGATGGCCGCCTCCTTGCCGAAGTTTCTGGAAAAATGCACACCACGGACAGTCAGATACTCCTGACCGGCCTCCTGTATTTTCGCCCAAGTGGCATCTTTGGAGCCATCATCCACAAAGATCAGCTCAAAGGGGATCTCCGCACGGGTCAGAATCCGCCCGATCTCTTTGGCCGCCACGGGGACCATTTCCTGTTCGTTATAAGAAGGGATTACTACGCTGAGCATTTTTTCGCCCCCTATCAGTTTCTATTCTTTATTTTAGCCCTTTTTTTGCTTTTGTCAATCCGTCATTGCTGTTATTCAAAATTTGTGGTATACTAAGTTCTGAATGAACAAAGGAGCGTGGTTTTATGAAAAAAGTACTGATGCTGGGTACCGGCGGCACCATCGCCTCGGACATTACGGGAAATTGCCTTGCACCGAAGCTGACCACCGAGGAGCTTTTGGCCGGTGTTCCGGAGGTCTCGGAGCTGTGCAAGGTTACCTGCAAGCAGCTATTCTCCATTGACTCCACCAATCTGACTCCCTCCCACTGGCTGCAGATCGCCAATGCCATCCGGGAGAATTTCAGCAAATACGATGGCTTCGTCATCTGCCACGGTACCGACACCATGGCCTACACCGCCGCCGCTCTGAGCTATCTGATCCAGTATTCCCCCAAGCCCATTGTCCTCACCGGTGCCCAGAAGCCCATGGTTTTCGAGAACACCGACTCCAAGACCAATCTGGCCGATGCCTTCCGTGTGGCGGCCTCGGATCTCTGCGGCGTGATGATCGTGTTCAACGGCCGTGTGATCCTGGGCACCCGCGCCCGCAAGACCCACACCACCAGCCTTCAGGCCTTCTCCAGCATCAACTATCCCTCCCTGGCGGTGCTGCAGAACGGCTTTTTGATGGAGTATATCCGTCCTACCGCCCTGCCTGCTCCTATTTTCTACAACAAGCTCAACCAGAAGGTGGGCCTGATGAAGATGATCCCCGGGGCGGACTGCGGCTTACTATCCTACCTGCTGGAGCACAACGATGCCGTGATCATCGAGAGCTACGGCGTAGGCGGCCTGCCCTCCTACCAGGGCAGCGGCTTTTTTGACGTGATCCGCTCCGCCGTAGAGCAGGGCAAGACCATCGTCATGACCACCCAGGTGCAGAATGAGGGCAGCAATCTGGCGGTCTACGATGTGGGCTTCCACCTGAAGAACGACCTGCAGCTGCTGGAGGCCTACGACATGACCACCGAGGCCGCTGTGGCCAAGCTGATGTGGATCCTGGCCCAGACCGATGATGCCCGGGAGATCCGCCGCCTCTTCTGCACCCCGGTTTCCCACGACCTGCTGTACCTGAAGGAGGAAGATTGATGGATCGGGCCCTTTTAGAGGCGCAGCTGGCAGAATTGCCCATTGCCCAATATGAATTTTTCGACACGGATGAGCTGGAATTCTCCCAGCGGATCCGTATGGTCTGCGAACTGGAGTGCCCACGCTACGGAAAAACCTGGGCCTGTCCGCCGGGGGTAGGCAGCGTGGAGGAATGTAAGGCCCGCTGCCTCAGCTATCCCCGGGGGCTTCTGATCTCCAGCCTGACGGAGGTTTCCGATCTTGCAGACATAGAAGCCTGCCTGGCCACCCGTGGGCCCCATGAGGCTCTGACACACCAGGTTATGGATCTGCTAAAGGCCCAGGGCCTGGAGGTCTACGGTCTGTCCACCGAGTCCTGCGCCCTGTGCGAGAATTGCAGCTATCCCCATGGCCCCTGCCGCCATAAGGACAAAATGCTCCCCTGTGTAGAGAGCCACGGCATCATCGTCACCGCCCTGGCAGAGCAGTACGGCGTGGTTTATGACTACGGCGGCAATATTGTCACCTGGTTCTCTCTGCTGCTGTACCGCTGAGGAACTACATAGTTGCCCTGACGGGCATGAATTGGGGCTTTTCCCCATGAATTATGCTAAAGCGCATAAGTTGCCCCATCAGGCATGAATTGCCTTCGGCATGATTTGCGGCCTGCAGCCCGGGATCGGGCAATTCAAATCATGGAGCAGAGCGAGAAATCATGCTGCAAAGCAGCAATTCATGCCCCAAAGGGTCAATTCATCAAAGCCCGTCAAACAGAAATTTGGCGAACAGTTTGCAGCAGCCAAAGCCTCCCTTTAACAAGGGAGGTGGGTCGCCTTGAAAAGGCGACTCGGAGGGATTCCGCACGCCGCAACACCGTTATTCTGCAAGGTTTTCGGCGAATTCGTACTGCCTGCAAGAATCCCCCGGATCGCCTGAAAGGCGATCCGACCCCCTTTGACAAGGGGGTCATTAGTGCGGCAAACAGACCGAGAAACATCTATTTGACCTTATTTCAATTCCCATGGGCGGAGCCCGTAGCTCCGCTATTGGTTGTTCTTGATTCACGATTTCAGTCCCGCCGGTTGATCGTTTTTTTCGAAAGGAGGTGCAGATTCTGATGGCACGTATTTCTATTGCCGAGGGTGCCAAGGTGCTCTTGCAGCAGCTGAATCAGGCAGGCTTTGCGGCCTATGCCGTGGGCGGCTGTGTTCGGGACAGTTTGCTGGGGCAGACCCCCAAGGACTGGGATATCTGCACCTCTGCCCTGCCGGAGCAGATCATGGAGGTCTTTTCTGCGCTGCACTGCATCCCCACAGGGCTGGCCTACGGCACCATCACCGTCCGCTATGAAGGCGAGAGCTATGAGGTCACCACCTTCCGCAAGGAGCTGGGCTATTCTGACAGCCGCCACCCCGATGGGGTGCGCTTTCTCTCCTCCCTGAGAGAGGATCTGGCACGGCGGGACTTTACAATCAATGCCATGGCCGCCGATTCCCACGGGCAGGTCACGGACTGCTTCGGCGGCCGGGCTGATCTGGAGCAGGGTCTGATCCGCTGCGTCGGCGAGGCCCGGGAGCGCTTTGCCGAGGATGCCCTGCGGATGCTCCGTGCCCTGCGCTTTGCCGCCCGATTGGGCTTTTCCATAGAGGAGACGACTGCCGCCGCCATCCACGAAAGGAAAGAAAGCCTTTTGCGTGTGGCACCGGAGCGGCTAAGGAAGGAGATCAGCGGCCTGCTCTGCGGAAAGGCTGCCGCCGAGCTTCTGGATCGCTTCTCTGACGTGATCTTCCTGCTGATCCCGGAGCTCCGGGACAGCAAGGATTTTTGCCAATTCAATTATCACCATGCTCTGGATGTCTGGCAGCACAGCCTGCTGACCCTGACCTCCATCCCAGCCACCGAGCCTCTGCGCCTGGCAGCCTTGCTCCATGACGTGGGCAAGCCCTCCTGCTTCCATTTTGACAAGTATCTGGTAGGGCATTTTTATGGCCACGCCAAGCTCAGCTGCGCCTATGCCCAGAGGATCCTGCGGCGGCTGCGCTACGATAACGACACCATCGACAGAGTCTGCACCCTGATCCGCTGCCACGACACCCCCCTGATGCCCCGTCCCAAAGAGGGCGGAAGCAAGGAAAAGACCCTGCGCCGCCTCCTGGGCAAATTAGGGCAGGAGCAGCTGCTGCAGCTGATCGAGCTGAAGCGGGCTGACCGCCTGGGCAAGGGCAATGTAGCGCCTGCGGAGGTGGATCAGCAGATCGCAGAGATCCGGGAGATTCTCCAAGATATCTTACAGAAGGAGCTCTGTGTCCGCCAGGATCAGCTGGCGCTGAGCGGACGGGATCTTATGGAGCTGGGGATGCCTCCCGGCCCGGAAATGGGACGGCTGCTGCGGCAAATGCTGGAGGGGGTCATCGAGGGGAACTTGCCCAACGAACGGGCGGTACTTGTCGAATTTGCACAAAAGCAGTTGGTCGAATTACGAAAGCATTGACACTTTTGTCAAGATGTGCTATGATAGGGCAATGGCACAAAACGAAACGTCAGGAGGAACCCCTATGAATACCTTCCTTATTAAGGGTGACCTGTGCTTTAGCGAAGATCCCTATCATATTCGCCTGTGTCCCGATTCCTATCTGCTCTGCCGGGATGGGCTCTGCAAAGGCATCTTCCCCCAGATCCCGGAGCAGTACAAGGATCTGCCTCTGAAGGACTACAGCGGCAAAATGATCATCCCCGGTATGTCCGATCTCCATGTCCATGCACCGCAGTTCTCTTACCGCGGCCTGGGTATGGATATGGAGCTGCTGGACTGGCTCAATACATATACCTTCCCTGAGGAATCCAAGTACACCGACCTGGACTATGCGGATCTGGCCTATCAGCAGTTTGTAGATGCCCTGCGCCGCAGCACCACCACCCGTGCCTCTGTTTTTGCCACCGTCCACAACCCCGCCACGGAGCTGCTGATGGAGAAGATGGAGGCCAGCGGCCTGATCAGCTGCGTAGGCAAGGTCAATATGGACCGAAACTGCCCCGACTATATCCGGGAAAAGAGCGCTGCTGCTTCCGTAGCCGCTACGGAAGAATGGATCTGCCATGTCAAAGATCGCTTCCGGAATACCAAGCCCATCCTGACTCCCCGGTTCATCCCCACCTGCACCGATGAGCTGATCAAGGGTCTGCGCACCCTGGTAGAGAAATACCATGTGCCCGTCCAGAGCCACCTCTCCGAGAACTTCGGCGAGATTGCCTGGGTCAAGGAGCTCTGCCCCGGTGCTAAAAACTACGGCGATGCCTATGACCGCTTCGGTCTCTTCGGCGGCGACCATCCCTGCATCATGGCCCACTGCGTCCACTCCGATGCCGAGGAGCAGGCGCTGATGAAGAAGAACGGCGTGTTCATCGCCCATTCTCCCCTGTCCAATACCAACATTGCCTCCGGCGTTGCTCCCATCTCCGCCTATATCAAGGGCGGCCTGGAGGTGGGTCTGGCCTCTGATGTAGCCGGTGGTGACTCTGAGAATCTGCTGCACTCCATTGTGGGCGCCATCCGTGCCTCCAAGCTCCGCTGGCGGCTGCTGGATCAGGAGGTCAAGCCCCTCTCCGTGGATGAGGCCTTCTACATCGCCACTCTGGGCGGCGGCCGCTTCTTCGGCCAGGTGGGCAGCTTCTTGGAGGGATATGAGTTCGATGCCGTTGTCCTGGACGACAGCACCATCGTCCATCCCCAGGAGCTGAGCCTCCGGGCCCGTCTGGAGCGTAGCCTCTACCTGGCAGACGACCGCCACATCATGGCAAAATTCGTCAAAGGCAATCAGCTGTTCTGATTATGATAAATGCGTAGCCTCAGGTCTGCCTGATATGCTACCCCCATAAGAAACAGTTTCTTTTTTCACTGTCTCTTATGGGGGTAGCATATCATTTTTGGCTTATGGGGGTTCTTTTTATGGGTTACAGGTTTTGCAGGGCTCGTAGCCCTGGTCGAGGAGCTCCTGGCGGGTGCCGGTGTATTCCTCACGGTTGTCCTCTTTGATGGAGGCGGCACCGGGGCATTCGGGCAGGTGGAATTTTTTGGAATTGGTATTGAGAATATAGGTCTGCACCTGCTCCGTGATCTCGATCGGCTCGTCGGCGGTGGGGGGCAGGCTGCTCTCGCCGGTGGCGTAGTTGATGGCGATGCCGGGCTGCACATTGTAGACAAAGACATGGAAGCAGATGCCCTCGCCCTGATCCTCCACAGACCAGGCCTCCATACGGACACCTCTGGCCAGCAGCTCCTGTCCCTCAAAGATGGGGGTCACACGGTAGAGCACATAGTTCCCCGTCTCTTTGATATAATCCGCCACCATATCCTCAAAGGGCAGCATGCCCTCCACATTGAGATAACGGGTGCCGGTGATGAGATTCTGCTCATTGGCATTTTCCCCGGTGAGCTGATAGCCGATGAGGTGGCAGCGGTTATAGAGATACTTTCCGTCCACGACATCATACTTCACCGTATGCCAGCCCGAGGGTTTTACCTGGCCGATACTGCCACGCTCCTCGGTGGGCATCAGCTCCGGGCCGATGCAGGCCTCTGCCGTACCGCAGCGCCCCAGGGAATCCAGAGGAGCATAGCGTTCGTAGGCTTCGGCAGACCACGTTCCCCCGGCAAAGTCCGGGGTATTGCCGTTGAGAGCAACGAAAGGATCGCCGGAGTAGGGCGGAATCTGATCCGGCATCACGAGGGTGGTGGGAAGGGTCTGGGGCTGCGTTACCGTAAAGGTACAGGCAGAGAGCAGCAGGCACAAAAGCAGGAGGAAAATAGCAAGCTTCTTCATGGCAGATACCTCTCCTGCAGAATACAGGCATGGGAATAGCCTGCAAATTCCTCTGTCTCTGCCAGGTGGCCAAAGCTTTGAGGCGAAAAGCGCAGATCGGCGGGATAGGTCTTATCCCAGCGGTAGACAATAAGCTCCTCCACCCGGGAAAGCAGGGGCAGAATGTCCCTGGCCTCGGCAAAGCAGAAGTCTCCCTCCCCTGCCTGCTCAAAGTCGCCCTCGTCTATGAAGAGATTCCCGCTTTCTTCAAACTGCGCTGCGGAATAGGGGCTCATCCACAGGCGGCCCTCCCCCACCAGCTCCAAAAGCTTCTGCCGGAGGAGGCGATCCTTGCTCTGACGGCGGCGGTTAAAGCTCAGGCCGTCTTTCTGATCCAGACAAATCACTAAAATCATAGGCTTAGTAAGAAAGCAGCGCCGCCTTGGCTGCAGCCAGGAAACCGGGACGATCCAGCTTCAGCAGCACCAGGGCATTTGCTTCGGCGGCAGCGAAATCCACATAGGTCTTTCCCAGGGTGACTTCGTCCCGGAGCTCCACAGAGACTCCTGCCCGTTCCCCGGAGAAAAGCTCCGGATGAGCCAGGTACATCAGGGGGCAGGTATCGTGCTGGCAGATGCCGGGAAGGCCGGCCTCCAGATTTTTGCCCAGGAGCACGCCGCTGCTCTCGTGGATAAAACGGGTGACGGGGGTATTGGCAGCAGCCAGATCCTCCAGATCCCCGGCGGTAAGGTAGGCGCTGTGGGTCATATCCAGGGGGCACATAACCAGAGGGATACCGGAATCGCAGACCATCTGCAGCGATTCGGGGTCGGCATAGACATTATACTCCGCATAGGCCGTACAGTTGCCGCCTGAGGCAGAGCCGCCCATAAAGACCACCTGCTTAAGGTAGTGAGGCAGATCGGGATAGTGCTGCAGCGCCGTAGCCAGATTGGTCATGGGGCCGATGGTCGCCACGGTCAACTCGCCATTTAGCGCTTTCGCTGTCTCGTAGAGGGCATCCCACATGGGCTTCTCCTCCGGACTTCTGAGCGGCTGAGGGAGAACCGCTCCGCCCAGGCCATCCGGGCCATGGAACTCCGAGGCATCATGATACTCCCGGCACAGAGGCTTGGCTGCACCTCGGTACACCGGAGTGCTCGCCCCGGCCAGCTGCAGCACCTTCAGGGTATTGGGCGTACTGATCTCCAAATGCACATTGCCGGAGACCGTACTGATACCCACGATTTGCAGCGCCGGAAGCCCATGGGCCACCAGCAGAGCAAAGGCATCATCGATGCCCGTATCGCAATCGATCCAAAGTGGGATTTTTTTCATTCCCATACCTCCTCAAATAAGGACTTTTCTTTTTCTATTGTAATCTATGGAAAAAATTTTGTCAATCTCTTGCAAATGGGCAATGCAAGGAATATAATGAAGCCAAATTCTACCAAAGAGGTGAACTGCTGTGAAAGCATTTCTCGCACGCAAGAAAATCAATCTTTCCTGGCACAACTACTTCGTCACCGCCATGGGTGCCATGGCACAGGGACTCTTTGCCTCCCTGCTGATCGGTACCATCCTGGGTACCGTAGGCAACTGGACAGGCTGGGCCTTTCTGAATGACATCGCCGCCTTTGCCAAGAACAACTATGTGGTAGGCGCAGCCATCGGCGTAGCCGTGGCAGCAGCCCTGAAGGCTGAGGGTCTGGTGCTCTTCTCCTGCGCCGTAGTGGGCGCCATAGGCTATGTGATGGGTGCGGATATCACCACCGCCGAGGGCGTGATCTCCTACACCGCAGGGCCTGCCGGTTCCTTCCTGGCCGTTCTGGTGGCCTGCGAGCTGGGCAAGGTCGTCAGCAAGGAGACCAAGGTGGACATCCTGGTCACCCCCATTGTGACGATCCTGGTGGGCTTCGGCATCTCGGTGCTGCTCTGCCCCCTGATTGCCTACGGTATGTACTACTTAGGCGACTTTATCAACACCACCACCCAGCTGCACCCCTTCTTCATGGGCATTATTGTTGCCGTGGTCGTGGGCATTCTGCTGACCCTTCCCGTCAGCTCCGCTGCCATCTGCGCCATGATCGGCATCTCCGGCCTGGCCGGTGGTGCTGCCACCGCAGGCTGCTGCTGCCAGATGGTGGGCTTTGCGGTCATGAGCTTCCGGGAAAACCGCTGGGGCGGCCTCACCGCCCAGGGCCTGGGCACCTCCATGCTGCAGATGGGCAATATCATCAAGCGGCCGGTGATCTGGCTGCCTACCATCCTCTCCTCCGCCATCGTCGGCCCTCTGGCCACCTGCGTATTCGGTATGGTCAATGAGGGAGTATCCGCCGGTATGGGTACCTGCGGTCTGGTCGGCCCTCTGGGCGTGATCACCGCAACGGGCAATATGGACTGGTTCAGCTGGCTGGGCCTGATTCTGGTCTGCGTGGTGCTCCCCGCCGGTCTGACCCTGCTCTTCAGCGAGCTGATGCGCAAGCTGGGCTGGATCCGCCAGGGAGATCTGAAGCTGGATCTGTAAATAACTAATAACGAATGATTAATGACTAATAGTGAATGGTGAATGGCGAAGGTATGCGCTTTGCGCATTGATTTTAAATGAATCGGCGGAGCCGATACCTCCGTTATTCACCATTCGTTATTCACCTAAGATCAAGTTCTGTTTAGGATATTTTCGCAGATTTTTCCGGGTGGAGGTAGGCTTCTTCTGCCTTCTGTTCGCCTTGGATCAGGCGTTCTTTTGCTTTGCCATAGTTCTGCGCTTCCAGCTCCTGAATGGCATCTCTGACCGCCCGGAACAGAATCAGATAGGATTCCTTGTATTCTTCCATATTTTCACCTCCCGTTACATTGTAGCACAGCTGTCATGCTTATGCAATGCATATTTTCTTCCATTTTGTTTTACAATTGAAATATCATTGTATTACAGAGGTGGCTTATGGAGAAATTTCGAATTCCGAATCATTATCCTACAACCAATAAATCCATCCGTTTTCCCGATGATGTGATCGAGAAAGTAGAGGCTGCCATCGTTGGTCAGAATTGCACCTTTTCCGCTTTTGTGGTGGCTGCGGTTCGTGCGGCGCTGGAGGATCTGGAAAAGCAGAAAACGACCCAGTCCGAGTGATCGGACGGGGTCGTTTTTTTTGCTCTTACTTCTTTGCCAGCAGGGACTTCAGCAGATTTTTGCAGCGCTTCTCATCCATATCGTAGACGATGGAGGCATTGGGCTCTAAGTAGTAGCCGCGGCGGTCGATGACCATCTGGCCGTCTGCCATGCCGCCGGAGCAATCCACACGGCAGACTTCCTTGCGGATATCGGTGGCGGTCAGAGGATCGATGGCGGGGGCTACCGCTGCCCAGTCATGGATGCAGCAGGAGGTGCCGGGATCTACGGTATAGGGGGGCAGGTCAAAGCCGGGCTTCCACAGGTAGTCGCAGCGCCACATAAAGCGGCGGATCAGAGCGCCCACAAACTTGGCGGTCTCAGTGCCGATGGCCTCGATCTCCTCCACATCCTGCAGGGTGTAGGTGGAGCCGGCCTCGTTGCCCTCAATGGGGCCGATGAGCAGATTGGCACCGGAGAGCAGCACCTTGGCAGCGGCCTCGGCATCATCCACAAAGTTTGCCTCGCCCACGGGGGTGCGGTTACCGATATAGATGCCGCCGCCCATGATATAGAGGGTTCCGATCTTCCCGGCAATATCGGGGGCCATGGTCAGGGCGCAGGCGATATTGGTCAGGGGGCCCACGGCGCAGACATCGATAGGCTCCTCGGCCTCACGGAGGGTGCGCACCAGATAGCTGACAGCGTGCTCCTTCTCCACGGTTCTGCCGCCGGTGGGCAGACCCAGAGAGGGCTCATGGATGCGCACAGGCTCGCCGTTATACTCCTTGCGGATGGTCTGGCAGAGGGTATTCTGCAGACGGCCGGGGAACAGGCCCGAGGTCAGGGAATTGGGGCAGCCTGCATAGACAGGTACATCCATTCCAACCAGGTTCACCAGGGAGAGGTTATTCTGCACCGCCTCCTCCACGGAGAGATTGCCATGGACAGAGGTAATGCCGATGACATCGATATTATCTGCCAGAAGCAGACCCAGCACCGCTACCGCATCATCGGTACCGGTGTCGCAATCGATGATCATGTTCCGTTTCAGTTCAGACATGGGGAAAATCTCCTTTTCGGTCAAAGGCAGGCAGCCTGAGCTGCCTGCCTTTTTTGATTTTATCTTCTGCCCTTGTCGTAGGGCTGGCCGGCGGCCTTGGGGCCGATGGCACGGTTTGCAGAGAAGGTCAGCACCAGCAGGGTGATGATGTAGGGCAGGCTCTTGTAGAAGTTATCGGACAGGCCGATATCAGACAGGAAGGGAATGCTCATGTAGCCTGCTGCCACAGTCTTGATCAGGGAGAACAGGAAGGCTGCGGCAAGGAGACGGACGGGCTTCCACTGGCCCAGCATCAGCACGGACATGGCCAGGAAGCCATAGCCGTAGACATCGCCGCCAAAGGTGGGGGAGATGGGGATGACGTAAATCAGGCCGCCGATGCCGCCCAGAGCGCCGGAGATGGCCAGGGCGATATAACGGGTGCGATAGACGTTGATACCCAGGGAGTCAGCAGCCTGGGGGTTTTCGCCGCAGGCGCTCAGACGCATACCAAAGCGGGTCTTGGAGAAGATGAAGATGGTAACGAGGATGATGGCGAAGCCCAGGAAGGTGGTGATGTAAGCATCCTGGAAGAAGATCTCACCGATGAAGGGGATATCGCCCAGGAGAGGCACTTTGGCAATACGGAAGGTGTTGTCAAAGGCGATGTGCTGAGAGCCGGTGACGGAACGTGCCACGAAGATGGCGAAGGCTGCGGCGAAGGAGTTCAGCGCCATGGCGCTGATGGACTGGTCTGCCTTCAGCTTGATGGCAGCAAAGGCATGGAGCTGAGTAAAGAGCAGACCGGCAGCCGCAGAGACCAGCAGTGCGCAGACCAGCAGAAGCTGACCGCTCATGCGATCCTGCATGAAATGCATAAACAGCGTACCTGCGAAAGCACCGATGATCATGATGCCTTCCAGACACATATTCAGAACGCCGCTCTTCTCGGAGAAGAGACCTGCAACGGCAACGACCAGCAGGGGAATGAAGAAGCAAAGGCAGGATTTTGCAACAAAGTATACGACTGTCATACTATTTATTCCCCTTTCTCAGTATGTTGGATATGCTTTGCCTGACGCTTTCTGGCCATGGTATCGAACCAGATACGGATCAAGAGGGTGAAAGCGGACAGGTAGATCACGGAAGAGGTAACGATATTGACGATCTCCTTGACGAAGCCATGGGACTGGATGTACTGACCGCCGACCGTGAGGAAGGCGATAAACAGAGCAGAGAGGATAACACCAAGGGGAGAGTTACCGGCCAGGACGGAGATGGAGATGCCGGTGAAGCCTTCGGCAGGCTGGGTATCATAGACCTTGATGCCCTTGCCGGTACCGGCCATGTACATCAGGGCGCCGCCCAGGGCGATGAGAGCGCCGGAGATCATGATGGAGACCACGATGGTGCGCTTCTCCTTGATACCTGCATACTTACAGGCGCTGTCATTCAGACCGCAGGCACGGAGCTCGTAGCCAAAGGTGGTCTTATTGATAATAACCCAAATGAGAATACAGATGGCAATGGAGATGAAGATACCGATATTGGCAGAGCTGCCGGGGAAGAGCTTGTCCAGGCCCAGACGGGGCAGCGTAGCCTCGGCGGGAATGGCCTGGGTCTCACTCTTTGCAGAGAAGAAGATGGTGGCCTTGATCAGGGAGTTGACCATGTAACGGGCCAGGTAGTTCATCATGATGGTGCTGATGATGATATTGACGTTACGGAAGGCCTTCAGAACACCGGGGAGGAATGCCCACAGAGCGCCGGACAGAGCAGCGGCAATGAGGGGGACGATCCAGCGCAGGGGGCCGGGGAGGAATTCCCACTTGATGGCGCCGTAAATACCCACGAAAGCGCCGATGAGGAACTGGCCGCCGCCACCGATATTGAAGACGCTGGCCTTAAAGGCAACGGCAATACCGGCACCGCACATCATAATGGGGGTAGCCTGATAGAGGATCTCACCGATGGCCTTCAGGGGCTCCTTGCGGATACCACCGGTAATCAGAGTCAGGAAGCCGGGCATTGCATTCTTGGCATCGCAGACCAGAAGAATAATCAAAGCCAGCAGCAGACCGACAAGGGCAGCCAGGACAGACGCCGAGAGCTTTGCCAGAGAGTCGGTATTCAGTTTTCTGGATTTCTTAAGCATGCTGCTCCTCCTTTCTGACGCCGGCCATGTACAGACCCATCTGCTGGATGGTGGTCTCCTTGGGGTCCACGTCAGCTACGATTTTACCCTCGAACATCACGAGGACACGGTCGCTGACGTCCATAACCTCGTCCAGTTCCAGAGACATCATAAGCACGGCCTTGCCTGCGTCACGCTGGGCAACCAGCTGCTTATGGACGAACTCAATAGCACCGACGTCCAGGCCACGGGTGGGCTGAACGGCGATAAGCAGGTCACTGTTCTGCTCGATCTCACGGGCGATGATGGCCTTCTGCTGGTTACCGCCGGACATGGAGCGGGCAGAGGTCTTGGGGCCCAGGGTAGTACGGACGTCGTACTTCTCGATCAGCTCCTCGGTCATCTGCTCCGCCTTGGTGAAGTTGATGAAGGAGGCCTTCTGCATACCGGGCTTGAAATAGTCCTTGAGGATGATATTTTCCTGGAGATTGTAATCCAGGATCAGACCGTACTTGTGGCGGTCTTCGGGGATGTGGGAGATACCGGCCAGATTGCGGTGGCGGACGGTGGCCTTGGTGATATCCTCACCATTGAGGGTGATGGTACCGCCCTGGACAGGCATGATGCCCGTGAGACCGTAGATGGTCTCGGACTGGCCGTTCCCGTCGATACCGGCGATACAGACGATCTCACCACGGCGAACCTGGAAGCTGATATCGTCAACCAGATTCTTGGTGGCGGTACGGGGCTTCATGACCAGATTCTTCACGTCCAGAACTACATCGCCCAGAACCTGCTCGCCCTTATCCACGGAGAAGCTGACCTTACGGCCAACCATGAGCTCACTCATCTCTTCCTTGGTGGTGTTGGGTACATCCAGAGTGGCGATCTTGGCACCACGGCGGAGGATGGTAACACGGTCAGCCACCTTGCTGATCTCGTCCAGCTTGTGGGAGATGAAGATGATGGACTTGCCTTCCGCTGCCAGACCGCGGATGATCTTGATCAGTTCCTCGATCTCCTGGGGGGTCAGAACGGCGGTGGGCTCGTCAAAGATCAGAATGTCACTTTCACGGTAGAGGATCTTCAGGATCTCTACACGCTGCTGCATGCCTACCGTGATATCAGAAATGAGCGCATCGGGATCTACGGCAAGACCGTAGCGCTCAGAGATTTCCATAATTTTCTTCTTGGCGGTGTTCAGATCCAGAACACCACGCTTCATGGGCTCGTCGCCCAGAACGATGTTGCGGGTTACGGAGAAGCAGTCCACCAGCTTGAAGTGCTGGTGCACCATGCCGATGCCCAGTGCGGTTGCATCACGGGGCCCGGTGATATGTACTTCCTTGCCGTTGACCTTGATCACACCGGCCTCCGGCTGATACATACCGAAGAGAATGCTCATCAGTGTCGATTTACCGGCACCGTTTTCGCCCAGCAGAGCGTGGATCTCGCCCTTCCGGACCTCAAGGGAGACATTGTCACAGGCCACGATGCCGGGGAAGGTCTTGACAATGCCCTGCATTTCTACAGCAAATTGTTCACTCATATTTGAATCCTCATTTTCTAAGAAGTAAGTGCCCTCGAAATGGCCCTTTCAAAAAGGGGTGGTGGGGAAAGGGCCGAAGCCCTTTCCCCGGTTCGCTAAGATCATCGCACAAAATTTAAGGGAAATGAATTAGTTCTTGTAGTCCAGGTTGACGTACTCGAGGGTCATCTGAGTGGGATCCTCGATGTCAGCGTCGGTGGGGATGGAAGAAGCAATGCCGCCCTCGTCGTTCTTCATGCGGGTGTAGAGCTCCTGATACTCAGCCTCGGTGTAGTTGACCAGCTTCCAGCTGTCGCCGGTAGCCAGACCGACGCAGTCAACAGCAGTGCCCAGAACAGCGTCCTGGCCGCCGGGGAAGCTGCCGTTCTTGTAGCCGATCAGAGCATCATAGGTAGCGTTGGCGCAGCCCTTCATAGCAGAGGTGATAACGGTAGAGGAGTCCTTAGCCTGGTCCAGGTCAACGCCGATGGTGGCCTTGCCCAGCTCTTCAGCAGCTGCGAAAGCGTTCTTGCAGATGGAGCCGCCGCAGGAGAAGATAACCTCGGTGCCGGTCTCGTACCAGCCCTTGACGGTGGTCAGCTTCTCGGGGGAGGGCATGAAGTCGCCGGAGTACCAGTAGATCATGTTGACATCGCCGGGGTTCAGGCCCAGATCCTTGGCAGCCTGCTCAGCGCCTGCAACGTAGCCGTAGCCGAAGCGGGCAACGGAGGTAACAGCCATGCCGCCGAAGAAGGCCAGGTTGCGGTAGCCTTCCATAACGGAGGCGTAGCCAGCCATGAAGCCAACTTCCTGCTCAGCGAACAGGACGGAGTAGACGTTGTCGCCGGTGCGATACTCGGCATAGTCAGTGCTGTGGGGTCTGCCGTCGATCAGGATGAACTTGATCTCGGGGTGCTTGTCCTGTGCCTCGAAGATGGCATCCTCGAAGAGGTAGCCGGGGCAAACCAGAACCTTGCCGCCAGCGGCGACAGCCTGGTCGATCAGGGACAGATAAGCTTCCTTGGACTCTTCAGCGGGAGTCATGTAGGTGCTGGTAGCGCCAGTCTCTTCGCAGTATCTCTCGATACCGTCCCAAGTGGCTTCGCAGAAGGAGCCGTCGTCGACAGAGCCGCCGGGCAGGTCCATGAGCATGATGATCTCATAGGTGTCAGCAGTCTCTTCGCCGCCGGATTCGCCGCAGGCTGCGAAGCTAAAGAGCATAGCAGCTGCCAGCAGGATTGCTAAAAGCTTTTTCATTTTGTTTTTCCTCCAATTTAAATTTTGTATTATTAAGGCGATGCCTTAACTACGGATTTTATTTGGCTTTTTCAGCCGTTTTACGCAGGGGGCCGAACCACTTTTGCAGCGGCCCGATCATCACATTGATGCCCCACTTCATAATGGGGCCGGTGCCGAAGGCACCCAAGACGGTACCGATGCCGGTCAGGGGATGCAGGTCGGGGTTCAGGCTGAAGATCGTATGCCCGGCAATGCCGCCCAGGAGCATACCCAGCAGGGTAAAGAACACGTCCTGGCCGATGCGGAGCCAGCGGATATTGATCTTCGTCTTCTCCTCCAGCCACACGGAGATGACGGCAACCGTACTCATGCCCATATCCGCAACGATATACATTGCCACGGAGATGGCGAAGAGCACAACGCCCGATGCCAGCATCAGGCATTGCTCCCAAAGCTGATCGGCAATGAGGTTCTGCCTGACCCAGCCGTTGATCACATTGAGCAGGAAGCCGGAGATGCCCACGGATACCACGGTGCCAATATGGATGTACTTCCGGGCGAAGATCAGCATCAGCACAAAGAGCACAGCGTTATTGATGTTGGTGATGTCGCCGTAATCCAGATTGGTCAGGTAGTGCTCGCCATCTACAAAGACGGAGTAGGGATCGGAGCCCAGGCCGCAATTGAAATAGCAGGCAATGGCGAAGTCCATGATCACAATGGACAGCAGGATCACGATCAGGCGCTTAATCACAGAGCCTGCGTTGTAGCTGCAGATGTAATTCTTAAGTTTACTCATGGGCTGTCACACACTCAGGCTTCCTTGGTCGCTTCGGTCTTGCGCAGGGGGCCAAACCATTTCTTGAAGGGCTTCTCGGTCACGTCCATGAACCACTTCATAATGGGGCCGGTACCGAAGGCGCCCACGACGGTGCCGATGCCGGTCAGAGGAGCCAGGTCGGGATTGATGCCGAAGACGGTACGGCCGGCCAGGCCGCCTAGGAGCATACCCAGGAGCATGAAGAAGATATCTTCTGCAATACGGAGCCAGCGGGCATTGATCTTGGTCTTCTCTTCCAGCCAGAGGACGATGCCCTCCACGGCGCTGATGCCCATATCGGCATTGATGTACAGGCCAACGGAGACTGCAAAGGCAACCAGACCGATGAGCAGCAGGGAGATCTGGGCTGCCAGAACATACTTCTCAGCCAAATTTGCCATAAACTGACCGATGAGCCCATTGAACAGGTCGATGAGCCAGCCGGAGATGAACACGCCGATGATGGAGCCCACATGGATGTACTTCCGCATGGTCAGCAGCATGAAGGCAAAGAGGAAGAGGTTATTGATCAGGGTACACTGACCGTAGGTGAGGTTAAAGAGGGAGTGCTCGCCATCCACAAAGACGGAGAAGGGGTCGGTACCCAGACAGCACTGATAGTAGCAGGCAATGCCGAAGTTCATCAGAACCAGGGACAGCAGAACCATCAGAAGGCGCTTGACGAAAGAGCCTGCGTTGTAGCTGAGGATATAATTCTTGATCTTGGTTCCCATTTCTTACCTCTTCTCGGGCAGATCGGGCAGCTTATCGATGATCTCGATGGCACGCAGGGTGATCTTGGTCAGCAGCTTGACCTTGTTGGGGTAGTCGGGATCGTTCATGGTGCCCATGGCGCCGTGAGCCTCGTAGAGGTTGGGGCCGGTGAGCAGGATGGTGCCGCAGCGCAGGCCGCGGAGCAGAGCGCCCAGGGTGAAGAGCGTGGAGCTCTCATTCTCGATGGCCAGGACGTTGGCATCGGTCCAGGGCTTGATGCGTGCTTCCCAGCCCTCGTGAGCGCCGGGGCTCTCCAGGTAGAAGGCATCATGGCTGCGGACAATGCCCAGATAGGGCTTGACACCGAACTCTTCGCAGGCCTGGCGCAGAGCGCAGACCACGTCGATATCCGCAATGGCGGGATACTCGGCGGGGATGTACTGCTTGGAAGCACCCTCGCCACGGACAGCGCCGGTAGCGATGACGAAGGAGCCGGAGGGGATGTCACGCTGCAGAGCGCCGCTGGTACCCATACGGATCAGGGTCTTGGCGCCGATGTGCTTCAGCTCTTCCACACAGACAGCAACAGCCATGCCGCCCATGCCGGTGGACATGACGGAGACATCCACACCATTGTACTTGCCGGTGAAGGTGGGGTTGCCACGGGAGACACCCTTGCACTCAGCGGTGTCAAAATACTGGGCGACCATCTCGCAGCGGGCGGGGTCACCGGGCAGGATGACGTGCTTGCCGATGTCGTTCTCGTTGACACCGATGTGCCACAGCTTACCTGCGGGGTTATCCAAACGTACAGATTCATATTTCATATTCAGTTTTCCTCCAATATTCAGTTACTTTCTCAGGGCAAAGCGGAACCGCATGACCTCGGTATTGTAATAGTCCTTACAGAAGGCGATGATGCCGTTGCTTCCGATATACTGGGTGGTGACCAGGGTCTGCATCCCCCGGGGCAGCATTCTCTGCAGCCCGGCGGGCTTGGACGAGCGGATGGGCAGACATTCATATTCTGCGGTAACGGTTTTTGTGCTGAGGGCAGCTGCCAGTTCCTCATAGACCTTGTTCAGATCATCGGTAATGGACAGCGGAAACAGATCATCTACAAAGTAGTAAAACGAAAGTACCGCCGGCTTATCATTGAGATAATACAGCTGCTGGAACTGCAGGATCTCCTTGCCGGGGGCAGGGGCCAGCTTATCGGTGAGGAAGTCATCCCCACGGACATATTCCAGCCTCCCGTCCGCCACCCGTAACTCTCCCAGAAGCGCAATGCGCTCCGGCGGAAGCAGGATGTCGGAGGGGAAATTCCGGCGGTGCATCTCCTTGCGGCTATCCCCGGTGACACAGCTTCCCTTTCCCCGGACGGTCTCGATGTAGCCGTCCTCATAGAGGATGGAAAGAGCGGTGCGCAGAGAGGTGCGCCCCACACACATAATAGAGGACAGGGCAGCTTCGCTGGGCAAGGGATCACCGGCTTTCAGAACACCGCTTTCGATCAGCCGCCGCAGGCGACGGTAGATCTCGATATACACGCTGGTGTCCTTTCCGATGGTGGTAATGCGCAGGGACTCTACCACCACCGGATCGAGAAATGCGCCTGACGGGGCTCTCATAAATTAACCTCTGATGAGCTTGGACAGGGCAAGGGTGCCCACTTCGATGGCCTGAGCAATGAGCTTGTCGTACTCGGTGTCGAAGTCGATGGCTTCGCCGGTGGCCAGGTTGTCCACTGCGACCAGGACAGCGCCGGTCTTCATCTGCAGGATGGAACCAACGGTGTACATGGTGGCGACTTCGTTATCGGTGGCGATCACGCCCAGCTCCTGCCAGGGCTTGATGCGCTCGGCAACGCCGTCATGGGCAAAACGGGACTCCAGGAACAGAGCGTCGTGGGTGCGGACGATGCCGTCCTTTACGGTGACGCCAACTTCCTTGGCAGCTTCCTTCAGAGCCCAGAAGCCGTCCAGGTCAGCCACGGCGGGGTACTGGAGGTTCAGGTACTCCAGGGTAGCGCCCTCGCAGCGGCAGGCGCCGGTGGGCACGATGAGGGTGCCGGGCTTGATGGAGGGATCAATGGCAGAGCAGGTGCCGACCTTGATGATGTTGTAGCACTTGATGTGGCGCAGCTCTTCCACAGCGATCTCCATAGGCATACAGCCGTTGCCGCAGGACATAACGCTCATGGGAACACCGTGCTTCTCGCCGGTGTAGGTGATGTATTCTCTGTGCTGACCCAGGTACTCGGCCTTGTCGAAGGTATCGGCAATGACCTTGGTACGCTCTAAGTTGGAGGTCAGGATGCAGCCGGGAGCGATCTGGCTCTCGTTGAGGTTCAGGTGGTGAACCTTCTTGTCGGCCTCGTACTGAGGCACGCTGTCAAAATTATTTCTCAGGTTATCCATGTTTTTCCTCCTCCTTAGATGTCTTTCAGCAGTTCTTCCAGGATCTCAACGGCACGGGTTGCGATCTTGCTGCACTGCAGGATCCGCTTTGCCATGAAGTCAGGCTCGAAGGCCCAGGGATAGGCTTCCTGGGAGTCGGGGCCGACGTAGTAGGGAGTGCCTTCCACCATGCTGGTGTGGGACACGCAGATGGAACCGGCACGGATGCCCAGGCGGTGGCAGACGGTGAAGAGAGCGGCGCTCTCGTTCTCGACCATCTTGACGCCGGCATCTACCCAGGGCTTCATGCGCTCGTAGGTGGAGATCATGGCGGTGGAGGTCTCTCTGTAGTAGGAGTCATGGGCACGGTACAGGCCCACGATGGGATCTTCGCCGAATTCCTTGGCAGCCATGACCAGAGCCTTGACCACATAGGGGTCGGCAATGGCGGGGAACTCTGCGGGAGCATACTCATAGGAGCAGCCGTCGCCACGGACGCAGCCGGTAGCGATGATGATGCGGCCGGGCTCATAGTCGGTGAGCAGGGCAGCGCCGGTGCCGACACGGATCAGGTTCTTCAGGCCAACGTGCTTCAGCTCCTCAGCCACGGTGCTGACACAGAGGGGGCCCATGCCGGAGGAGACCACGGAGATGGGGGTGTCGGTGTTGGGGGTCACGCCGGTGTAGGTGGTGTAGGTGCGGCGGGAGGAGATGAACTTTGCATCCTTGAAGCAGCCGGAAATGATCTTGCTGCGGGCGGGGTCACCGGGCATCAGAACGGAGGGAGCCAGTTCCCCTTCGCCAACGCCGGTATGGAACATTTTGCCTTCCTTGTCGGTAAATCTCTTGCTGATAAATTCCATAATTTTCTCCTTAAATCCTTACATATTCATAATTTTCTTGTTCAGACCACGGATAACGGGGGTTGCCTTTGCGACGATCTCTTCCTCGTCGATGAAGGTGAACTTGCCATGGCGCAGCAGGATCTCGCCGCCCAGGAACACGGTGTCCACGTTTCTGCCGTCACCGGCATAGAGGAAGTTATTGAGCTTGAAGTCGGGGTTGATCAGAGCGATGTCATGATCCATATCCACTAAGATGAAGTCGGCAATGTTGCCTTCCTTCAATTCGCCCAGGCCATCATAGCCCAGAGCACGCATGCCGTTGATGGTCATCATCTTGTAGACGGTACCGGCATCCAGGACACAGGGATCCAGGGTCCAGCCCTTCTGCAGGTAGGCGGCCAGTCTGGCCTCACGGATCATGTCACGGTTGGAGCTGGAGGCTTCGCCATCGCAGCCGATGGTGACATTGATGCCACGCTTGACCATGGCGGCGATCTTGGGGATGCCGTCCGCGATCTTCAGGTTGGTGCATGGGCAGTGGACAGGGTTGGCGCCGGAGGCGGCAATGATGTCCAGCTCGTGGTCGCTGAGCCAGATGCTGTGAGCCAGCAGGGTGTTCTTGTCCAGAATGCCCAGCTGCTCCAGAGCCTCGGCTTCGCCGCCCAGGCCATAGGCCTTGGCCACGTTATTGGTCTCCATCTTGCCCTCGCCCAGGTGGGTGTGGAACACGAGACCACGTTCGTTTGCAAACTTCTTCAGCTCCTGGGCCATGCGGCCGGAAACGGCAGGCAGGCCGGCGGGGGCAACGGAAGCACGCATCTTGCCATTGTTGTGAACCTTGTTGTAGACGACCTCGGAACGGCGCAGGGCCTCATCAATGGAGATGATGGGGGTAGCCTCGTTCTCGGGCACATCGGTGGTGCTGATGCCGATGGTGGCACGGATCTTGCTGTCATGGACGGCCTGGATCACGGGGTCCAGGATATCCCAACCAGCCATGTCATTGATGACGGTTGTGCCGCAGCGCAGGGCGGTCAAGCAGCCCAGGAGACTGGAGTAGTAGTTCTCCTCGGGGCTCATGATATCCTCAATGCCGAACAGACGCACCAACCAGGTGGTAATGGGGTAATCATCCATGGGTCCTTTCAGGACAGACTGCGTCAGGTGAGCATGGCAGTCGGCGAAGGACGGCATCGCAATCATACCCTTGGCATCGATGATCTCGCAGCCTTCGGGAGCCTCGATCTTCTCGGCAATCTTGCTGATGCGCTCGCCCTCTACCAGAATCTCACGGGTAGAAGTCGTCATGGTGTCGAAGTTTGCCAATTCACAGTTTCGAATCAGATACTTTTTCAAAATTAACTTCCCTCCTGTTACAGACTCATGTAACATATGTGACAATTTCCGGTGAAAAAAGACGGCCGAACAATTTTCACCGGCTTCTCTATAAAAATTACCAATAAATCCGAGAAAAGTAAACCGATTTTTGGCAAAAGAAACAACCACCGGCCTTCTTGACAACATTTTGCCCAAAAATTCATAATCTTTGAAGTGATTTTATAAATTAAAGTCATTTTCACCAAAAAACGTCGCTCATTTCTGTAGAATACTACCATATAAAAAAGAAAAATTTGGAAAAATCGACATTCGTAACTTGTTTAACTTGTTTGTTTTCTATCAATTTAAAGAGACTTTTGCCTATTTTCTCTTACATTTTTTCATAAATTTTCACAATGGCGTTTCCGGATCATAGTCCGATAATACAAAATGTCCGTTCCGCATAGGGCAAAAAGGAAAGGCACCCAAAAACGGGTGCCTTTGAGAAACGATACTGATTGATGGCTTACTGATCCTCGCCGAAGTCCTTGACATACTCGGCGACCAGCTTCTCGGGCCAGTCGGAGGTGGGCTCCAGCTTGCCGGTGAAGAAGCGGAGGGTGGCAGGCTCATGGGTGAAGCGGAGGCCGCCGATGAGATGGGCATGGTCGTGGAGCCACTTCACACGGTCGATGACGTACTCGGTCTGGGACAGGGTGAACACTCTTCTGGGGAAGGCCAGGCGGATCATCTCCACCGCAGCGATATGCTCGGTGCCGTCGGGGTTGCGCTCCTCGGAGAGGGTGCCACGCTCCATGCCACGGATGCCGCCGCAGAGGTACATGGCCACGGTGATGGCGCCTGCGGGGTACTCCTCATCGGGGATGTGAGGTGCCAGCTCACGGGCATTGATATGAGCGCCCAGGCCGCCGCTGGGGGTCACCATGGGCACGCCGCACTTGACCAGCTCATTGACGCAGTGCCGGATAAACTGAGGCCCCTGGGAGATGACGTCAAAATCCATGCTCTCCTCGAAGCCCACGATCAGCGCCTCCATCTCCTTGACGGACATACCGCCGTAGGTCAGGAAGCCCTCGTACATGGTGACATAGTCCTCCATCTCATGGAACATCTTCTCGTCACGCACCATGCAGCCGCCGCCTCTGCCGAAGCCGAACTTACGGCCGGAGAAGTAGACCAGGTCATACAGATCGGCGATCATGCGGGTGATCTCCCGGATGGACTTGTCCTTCATACCCTCTTCACGGGTCTTGATGAAGTAGAGGTTATCCTGGAGCAGGGAGGCATCTAAAACCGTGGGGATGCCGTAGGCTCTGGCGATGTCGGTGGCGGCCTTCATATTGGCATAGGACACGGGCTGACCGCCGATGAGGTTGGTACCGGCCTCCATGCGGAGGTAGGCGATATTCTCAGCGCCCTCTTTTTCGATGCAGGCACGGAGCTTATCCAGATCCATATCGCCCTTGAAGGGCAGATCGCTGGCGGTGATGAGACCGGCATCGGAGACCAGCTCCTCCACCTTGCCGCCCAGACTGGTGACATGGGCCTTGGCGGTGGTGAAGTGGTAGTTCATGATGACGGTCTTGCCGGGCTTGACAAAGTGAACGGCAATAATATGCTCGCAGGCACGGCCCTGGTGGGCAGGCAGGAAGTGCTTGATGCCGAAGATATCCGTCAGCTTGTCGTTCATACGGTAGAAGGTCTCGCTTCCGGCATAGGCATCGTCCGCACAGAGCATAGCGGCCTGCATTTCATCACTCATGGCATTGACGCCGGAGTCGGTGAGCATATCCACAAAGATATCCTTATTGTGCAGGGCAAAGGTATTGAAATTGGCCTCTTTCATCTTTTCCAGGCGCTGCTTTGCGGGCAAAAGCTCCAGACGCTGGACGATTTTGACCTTGTGCATCTCCATGGGGACGGCGGGACGGTGGTAGAATTTGATCTCGGGCATAAAAGTTTCCTCCGGGCTTGTATTTTTCTTTGGCTTAGTATATAATAAGGCAACAGATTAGTAAAACAAATAGTTTAGATTGATTTAATCGAAATTTTCAATGGAGGAATTATGGAGCTTCGGAATCTACACAGCTTTCAGCAGGTGGCGGAAAAAAACAGCTTTACCGCCGCAGCGGAGGCCCTGGGCTACAGCCAATCCACCATTTCCTTCCAGATCCGTCAGCTGGAGGAGGAGCTGGGCTGTCGGCTCTTTGAGCGGATCAACCACAACATCTCCCTGACCCAGGAGGGGCTGGAGCTGCTGGACTATGCCCAGAGGATGCTGCGGCTCACGGGAGAGGTGAAGGAAAAGCTCCACCCTACGGGTGAGATCGAGGGCTTTGTCCACATCGTCACCCCAGACTCCATCTGCGAGGCCATGATGATGACAAACTATGCGGATTTTTACCGTCATTACCCCAAGATCCGCCTGAAGTTCTCCACGGCGGACACGGGGGATATGTTCCGTATGCTGGATCGCAACGAGGCCGACATCATTCATACTCTGGACAGCCATGTGTACAGCCCCGAATATATCATCGCCAGAGAGGAACGGGCGAAGGTACATTTTGTCACCGCTGCTGGCTCCCCTCTTGCAAAGAGACGGAACTTATCCATTGAGGATCTGCTGGACGAGCCCTTTATTTTGACGGAAAAGGGCATGAGCTACCGACGGGTTCTGGATGAGGTGCTGGAAAAGCGTTCCCTGCGCCTGACGCCCATTTTGGAGATCGGGCGGACGGATATCATCGTAGCCACTCTGGCCAAGGGCATCGGCATCTCCTTCCTGCCGGAGCTGGTCACCCGTCAGGCGGTGCAGGAGGGACAGCTGTGCTATCTGGACGTGACAGATCCGGAGATCGACATCTGGAAGCAGCTGATCTACCACCGCAGCAAATGGATCTCCCGCAGTCTGCGGGCCTTTATCGACTATGTGAAGCAGGCGGAATTTTCCAATGAGGAGGCACAGCATGGATAAGACCAACGCCATCCGGCAGTTTGACCGGAAGAAGCTGCCCTACACCGTCCACAGCTATGAGGGCGTGATCAGCGGTGCAGAGGTGGCCGCCTATCTGCAGCAGGATCCGGAGACGGTCTATAAGACCCTGGTCACCACCGGAAAAAGCGGCGGACACTATGTGTTCATGATCCCCGTCTGCGGTGAGTTGGATCTGAAAAAGGCCGCTGCAGCAGTAGGAGAGAAGAGCATCGCCATGCTGCCTCAGAAGGATCTGCTGCCCCTGACGGGCTATATCCACGGCGGCTGCAGCCCCGTGGGCATGAAGAAGCCCTTCCCCACCGCCATCCACGCTGCCGCAGCGGAGCAGGAGCAGATTTTCTTCAGCGCCGGACGCATCGGCCTGCAGATCTGCGCCGCCCCTTCGGATCTGGAAAAGCTGCTGCGGCTGCAGTATGCCGACCTCCTGACAAAGAAAACATGAGGCGCTGCGTCGCTATTGACATTCCCTTTGTGTCATGCTATACTTACATTAATTATCAGCAGAAGCATTGCCGTTCATTTGACTTGGCAGGCGCAGCCCCATTCGCTCACAATCCGAAAGAATCGCCCTGTTCCGGTAATTATCCATTATTAAGGAGGAATAATTATGAAAAAGAGATTATTGTCCATTCTTTTGTCCCTTTCGATGCTGCTTTGTCTGGTTCCCTTCTCCGCACAGGCGGTGGAAGGCGTTACCGTAACCAAGACAGATATCGAAGCTGACTCTGTAATCAATTATGACGGCTACGCTTCCCTGACACGAAGCGAAGAGGACGGAAGCGAATATTATGCGCTTCTGGACCGTACGGGAAAAATTCTTCAGTCCTACAGTGTCAACACGGACGACTATATCGGCTTTGGTACTTCCGGTTATGCCTACTCCGATGGTCTGGTCATCATCAATAGCGCAGACGGCAGCGGATATCTCTTCGATGAAATCAGCAGCCACGTTTATAATCTGGACGGCTCCATTGCCTTTGAGATTGCGTCTATGGAAGATCAGATCCGGAAGGAATATGCAGAAAGCGATCCGGATTATGTCATCGAATCCATTGAAAGAACCTGTTCCATCAAACCCTTCAGGGACGGTGTCTCCTTTGTTCGGGATCGGTATTCGGTATGCGGTTACAGTGGCTGGGCCGGTAGCTGCGGCTATAGAAACTATTCTTATCTGGTCAATACCAGGGGTGAAATCCTCTATCAGTTCCCCGAAGAATTCAACGACACGACCGGCGGTGGCCTCTATGAGGGCTTTACCGGTAGCTGTGGCTGGGCAGGTGAAGGCCTGGTCATTGTCACCTACGGCAACTACGAAATCATCGATGACGAGTATATCTATGTCGGTAAAGCCTTCGGCTATATGAATTACAGCGGTAATATGGTGCTGGATTTCCTGAACTCAGGATATACCAATCTCTACCCCTTTGTGGACGGCCGTGCAATGGTCCGCAATGCTGACGGCAAGTATGGCTATATCGACAAAACCGGCAAGGAGATCATCCCTGCCCAGTACGATTCAGCTAACAGCTTTGAAGACGGCCTTGCCGCCGTGTGCAAGGACGGTAAATGTGGTGTGATTGACACCAACGGAAACATCGTGATCCCCTTCCAGTATGATAGCAGCTACGGTACAGGAGACGGCTATGCAACATTCTCCCTGGACGGAAAGTTCGGCCTGGTAGATACCAATAACCGTGTGATTCTGCCTTTGGAATACGATGATATTACGCCTGTGTCCGAGGGCGTTGCCTATGCCATTCAAGACGGCATCCTGTATATCATTGAGATTGATATTCCCGAAAATCCCTTCACCGATGTTCCTGCCGGAGTCTATTACTATGATCCCATCCTCTGGGCCTATTCCAACGGCATCACCACCGGTACAACCGCCACTACCTTTGATCCCGAAAAGGAATGCACCCGTGGTCAGATCGTGACCTTCCTCTGGCGTGCCGCGGGTTGCCCCGAACCCATCTCCGCCAACAATCCCTTTGTGGACGTTACAGAAGCCCATTACTTCTACAAAGCCGTTCTTTGGGCGGTAGAACAGGGTATTACCACCGGTACTACGTCGACTACCTTCAGTCCCGAGGATGCCTGCACCCGTGCACAGGTGGTCACCTTTATGTACAGAGCTGCCGGCAAGCCCACAGTCGGCTCAACGGACAATCCCTTCACAGATGTTCCCGCCAATCTGTACTTCTACGACGCAGTGCTTTGGGCAGTGGAGAACGGCATCACCACCGGTGTCAGCGCTACCGAGTTTGCTCCCAACAACACCTGTACCAGAGGCCAGATCGTGACCTTCCTGTACAGAGGCTACGCTAAATAATGTTTTTTCCCCCCACAGCTCGCTGTGGGGGGTATTTTTCGGGGCTTTTCCCATATTCCGGAATACAAACGGAGTTGGGCTTAGCCGTTGACAATCCCGGGGGAAATCGCTATAATAGATACACTTATATTATAAAGGAGTCATTTTTATGATGTTCAATACCTTCTATCATCACGAGCACAGCCATTCCCATGAGCACAGCCATGGAGATATGACCCATACCCATGAGCATAGCCACAGCCACCATCATGAGGGCGAGGAGCACAGCCACAGCCACGAGCATCTCCACGACCACGGCCACAGCCATGACCACGACCACGGCTGCTCTCACAGCTGCAGCAGTTGCGCCGGCTGCGATCCCATGCAGGAGACCCTGGCCCTGATGCAGTACATGGTCAACCACAATGCCGCCCATGCCCGTGAGCTGGCCGAGCTGGCAGGCAAATTAGAGCAGCTGGGCAATGAAGCCGCCGCCCGTCAGGTGCTCACTGCCGTCAGCGAATTTGAAAAGGGCAACCTGCGCCTGGCCACGGTGCTGGCATCTTTGAAGTAAGGAGGGAGCAGCCATGTGCCTTTCCACCGTCTATAAGAACGAGCTGACCCCCGAGAACATCGCCATGCAGAACGTCATGACCATCGAGTGCCAGGACGACATGGTCATCCTCACAGACCTGCTGGAGCGCCAGGTGGCCATCCGTGGCACCCTGATCATGGCCAACCTGGTCGAGGGCAAGGCCCTGGTACGGGAGCTGGCCGACTAAGCAAAAAGAAACGCATCGGAGCAACCCGAAACGGGCTGCTCCGATGCTTTTAGGGAGAAGCGGTAAATGGCAGCACCTCAATGCTGCGAACGAATCGCTTCCTGCCTCTTTGGAATATTGACAGGGCCATCGCTCTGTGATTTAATGGAGATGTACAACTGCTTTTTAAGGAGGAACTTACGATGGAAAAGATACTTCGTATCCTTGTATCGCTCCTGCTTCTTTTTGGGCTTTTGGCCTGCACCGCTTGCGATCCCTGGGAGGCTGTGCTCCCCGAGTCCACAGCAGAAGCTACGACCGAGGCACCGACAACTGAAGTACCTACCACAGAAGCCCCTACTACAGAAGCCCCTACCACAGAAGCTCCTACGGAGACCGAGCCTCCGGAAACGGAGCCGCTCCACTCTCCCCTGTATCTGCCGGACTACTCCGTGGAGGATGTGATCACCTATTTTAATGAGGTGGTTCTGACGGTGGAGTACAACAACGGGGACGGCGATCCCTCCCTGGTGCAGAAATGGCTCAGCCCCATTTACTACCGCATACAAGGCGAGCCCTCTGAGCAGGATCTGGCTGTGCTGGAGGATTTTGTGGCGCAGCTGAACCGGATCCCCGGCTTCCCCGGGATGGAGGAAGTGAGCCATGGGGAATCTCTCAGTAATATCACCATCTATTTTGTGGAGCGGGAGCCCTTTGAAGAGATCTTCTCCGATGTGGTGCACGGGGACTTTGCCAACGGCGCTGTGGAATTCTGGTACTACACCGATACCAACGAGATCTACTCTGCCAGCGTGGGGGTCTGCCTGGATGTAGGCCAGGAGAGCCGTAACAGCATCCTGCCCGAAGAGATCATCAATATGCTGGGCATCACCGATACCGTCCTGCGGGAGGACAGCATCGTCTACCAGTACTCCGATGAAAACACCGCCCTCAGCGACATGGATCTGCTGATCCTGAAGCTTCTCTACTCCCCCGAGATCCGCTGCGGCATGACCGCCGAGGAATGTGAAGCGGTCATTCGGGAGCTGTATGATTAACTCATGCAGATTTCTGAAAAAATAATTGCCCCGATGGGTTTACTCCGTGCGTAAACCCACCGGGGCAACGATAGTTCAGAGCCAATTATTCCAGAGGCAGAGCTTTGGCCGGGCCGGTGAGGTAGAGCTCGATGGTGCCTGCAGCATTGCGCTGCACATCCACCCACATGGTGCCCCCTTCATTTTGCACCTCGGTATGGTCTCCCGTGACCTTCCCTAAGAGGGTCAGGGCCAGAACCGTGGCGCCGGTACCGGTGCCGCAGGCCAGGGTAAAATCCTCCACCCCACGCTCAAAGGTCAGAAGCTCCAGCCGGTTCTCCCCCTTCAGGCGGTAGAGGTTCACATTGGCCCCCTTGGGAAAACGGGGATCATGGCGCAGCCTGCGGGCATACTCCCGCAGCTCCTCCCGGGACAGGTCCTCCGGACGGGGCAGGACAGCATGAGGATGGCCGGGGATGCCCAGCTCGATATAGCTCAGCTCCTCTGCCGCATCCATGCGGCTGGGGCTATTGAGACGGATGCGATAAAGCACTTCACTGAGCCGCTCTCCGGTGACGATCCCCGAGGGGGTCTCGATGACCTGCCTTTGGCCGGAGAGGCCCATCTCGTAGCAAAAGCGGCACAGGCAGCGGGCTCCATTGCCGCACATCTCGGCCTCAGAGCCATCGGAATTATAAAAGAGCATCCGGCAGTCTGCCACGGCACTTTTGCGCAGCACCATCAGTCCATCGGCTCCGTAGGATGCAGCACGGTCGCAGTAGCGCTGCGCCAGGCCGGGCAGGGCTGCATCCTCCAGGAGGGCATCGAAATCCGGGATCAGGATAAAGTCGTTCCCTGCTCCCACATACTTATAGATCTCCATTAGAAGCTCACTCTTTCCAGCACGAAGTCTGCCATCTGCTCCTTGCCGATGCAGTGGCGATGGAGCTCCGGCTTCCGCTCCAGGGTAGCAAGACCATGGGGGATGGGGACACCGGTCAGCTCATTCAGGCGGTACATGACCCGGAACTCGTCTGCATCGGGTGTCTCTCCCAGGGCAGACAGCACGGCTGCAGGGAATTTGTAGGGGGATGCGGTGGAGAGCACCACCGCCGGGGCTTCGCCCCGGGTCTCGCAGGCCACCTTCCAGGCCACAGCGGTGTGGGTATCCATAAGATAGCCCTGCTCCTGCCAAACCTTGCCGATGGTGGCCTTGGTCTCCTCCTCGCTGCAGCAGCCCCAGGCGAAGTCCGCCTGCAGCCCGGAAAGCAGCTCCTTCGAGACGGTATAGACACCCTTTTCCTTCAGGTCACGCATATAGCCGGCCACCTCTTCCTCCCTGCGGCACAGGAGCCACAGCAGGCGCTCCAAATTGCTGGAGACCAGAATGTCCATGGAGGGGGAAATGGTTCGGTAGAAGGGGCGGCGGCGGTCATAGGTGCCGGTGGCCAGGAAATCCGTAAGCACATCATTCTGATTCGAGGCGCAGACCAGGCGGCCTACCGGCAGGCCCATCTTCTTGGCAAAATAGCCCGCCAGGATATCGCCAAAGTTGCCCGTGGGCACAACGAAGTCCACCGGCTCGCCCAACCGGATGCGGCCCAGCTTCATCAGGTCGCTGTATGCCTTGAAATAATAGACCACCTGGGGTGCCAAGCGGCCGATATTGATGGAGTTGGCCGAGGACAGACGGACACCGCAATTTTGGTCGATGCCACGGGAGAAGATCTCCTTGACCCCGGTCTGGGTATCGTCAAAATTGCCCTCCACGGCGCAGACACAGACATTGCCCCCCTCCTGGGAGACCATCTGCTTCTTCTGGACGGCAGACACGCCACCGGCGGGATAGAAGACGATGATCCCCGTGCCGGGCACATCCCGGAAGCCTGCCAGGGCAGCCTTGCCCGTATCGCCGGAGGTGGCGGTGAGGATGAGGATCTGATCCGTGACCCCCTCCTGCTCCCGGGCAGCGGTGATCAGCTGCGGCAGCATGGACAGCGCCACATCCTTAAAGGCAGAGGTGGGGCCACGGAATAGCTCCAGCACATACTGATCCCCCACAGGGACCAGGGGTGTCAGCTCCTCGGTCTCAAACTTGCCCTCGTAGGCCGCCTGCACCAGCTTCCCCATATCCCGGAAATCCGGCAGCAGGAAGCCCAGGATCTTCTTTGCCATCCCAAGGGCAGACAGTGACAGCGTGCCCTGCCAGTCAAAATCTTCCAGCCGGGCGGTGACATAAAGGCCGCCATCGGGGGCAAGGCCCTGCAAAACCGCCTCTGTAGACCGTGCGGTCAGATTTTTGTTGCGTGTGCTTTGATATTCCATAAAAATCACCTGTCTTTTTTCTTGCGTTTTTCTCTTTCTTATGATATACTGTTTTCCAGAAAAATGCAAGTGTTTTTCTCACAAAGACACTTGCACACGAAAGAAGGCAGTTTTATGAAAAACAAAGAGCCGATGCGCATTGCCCTTTTGGGTCTGGGAACCGTGGGCTACGGCGTATACGAATTTATCCGTGCCCGGGAGGATCTGCAGGTGGCCTGTGCCATGAGCCTGGTGGTTCCCGAGGATGTGACCTGCCCCATTGTCAAGGATATCCGGGATATTTGGGCAGACGAGACCATTGATACCGTGGTAGAGGTCATTGGCGGCCTGCACCCGGCCTATGAGTGGGTGAAGGGCTCTTTGGAGGCGGGGAAGAACGTGATCACCGCCAACAAGCTGCTCATTGCCGCCCATTACAAGGAGCTGGTATCCCTGGCTCTGGAGAAGGGCGTTGCCCTGCGCTGCACCGCCGCTGCCGGCGGCGGCATCCCCTGGCTCACCAGCCTGAAGCGCTGTGCCGAGCAGGAGCCGGTGATCCGCATCAGCGGCATTATGAACGGCACCACCAACTTTATCTTAGACACCATGCACACCACCGGCGGCAGCTTTGATACCGCCCTGGCCGAGGCCCAGCGCCTGGGCTATGCGGAATTTGACCCCACCGATGACCTCAACGGTGCGGATATCCGCCGCAAGCTGGTGATCTCCTCCAACATCGGCTACGGCTGCGTTTTGGATGAAAAGGAGGTGGCCACGGAAGGCATCGAGCATATTACAGGCGAGGACATCGCCGCCTTCCGCTCTATGGGCAGAGTCTGCAAGCTCATTGCGGCCTCCCGGAAGCTGGATCACTCGGTGGCAGCTTATATTGAGCCCGCCCTGGTGCCCCCCTCCATGCCGGAGTCTGCCATCCCCACCAACTACAACCTGATCTCCCTCACCGGCGAGCACATCGGCAAGCAGAGCTTCTACGGTCAGGGCGCAGGTCGCTACCCCACCGCATATAATGTACTGCAGGACTGCGTGGACGTGAGCCACGGCATCCGTGGCTTCTATACCGACCGTCTGGAGGAGGCCCATGTGGATAATTCCACGGTCTACCGCCACTACTACGTCCGCACCAAGGGCGATGACAGCTGGCTCAAGGCCCGTACCGAGAGCTTCCTTCCCTGCGGCGTGATCACCGAGGCGGTCTCCGTCAGCGAGATCCATGCCTGGGCAAAAAAGCGCCGTGAGCTGGATCCCGACTGCTTCATCGCCTCCCTGCGTTAATTACCGATAAGGAGAAACAAATTCCCATGCTGAAAGTTTTAAAATTTGGCGGCACTTCCATGGCCGATGCCACGCAGTACCGCAAGATCCGAGATATTGTCCGCTCTGATCCCACCCGCCGTGTGGTGGTGGTCTCCGCCGCCGGTAAGCGCACCAGCGAGGACAACAAGATCACCGACCTGCTGTACCTCTGCCATGCCCACCTGCAGTACGGCGTATCCGTCGACAGCATTTTCGACATGGTCAAGGATCGTTACTTTGAGATCCGTGCCGAGCTGGGCCTGAAGACCGACCTGGAGAGCGAATTTGCCGCCCTCCGCAAGAAGATGGATAAGGGCATCTCCCGGGAGGAGCTGGTGTCCCGCGGCGAGTATTTCTCCGCCCTGCTGATGGCGGATTACCTTGGCTTCGAATTTATCGATGCCAGCCGCTGGCTCTTCTTCCACTATGATGGCACCATTGACCAGGAGCGCTCCTATGCCGCCCTGCGCCAGCAGCTGGGGCAGAAGTGTGCCGTTGTCCCCGGCTTCTACGGCCTGATGCCCGATGGCAAGATCCGCACCCTGACCCGTGGCGGCTCTGACATCACCGGCGCTTTAGCCGCTGCCGCACTGGATGCCGATGTCTACGAAAACTGGACCGATGTCTCCGGCATTCTGATGGCTGATCCCCGTATCGTCGAAAATCCCCGTGCCATTGAACGGGCTACCTATTCCGAGCTGCGGCAGCTGAGCTACTCCGGCGCTCAGGTGCTTCATGAGATGACTGTCTTCCCCGTCCGGGAGAAGAACATCCCCCTGAACATCCGCAATACCAACGAGCCCGATCACCCCGGCACCATGGTCTGCGAGGAGTTCCGGGAGAGCCGTGAGCCCCACCGCTTCGTCACCGGCATCGCCGGAAAGAAGGACTACTCCATCGTCACCATCTCCAAAAAGGGCATGGCCGGTGCTGTGGGCACGCTGCGTGCCATGGTGGAGGTCTTTGAGAAGAACACCGTCCCCATCTGCTACACTCCCACGGGCATCGACGTGATCTCCATGGTCGTGCCCACAGAGAAGCTGGCTCCCCACCAGTACTCCGTCACCGAGGATCTGCGCAAGGCCATCCATCCCGACAGCATCAAGATCGTAGAGGGTATCTCCATCATCGCCGTGGTCGGCAGAAAGATGGCTTACCGTGCCGGTACCTCCGGCAAGATCTTTGCCGCGCTGGGCGAAAAGGGCATCAACATCCGCATGATCTCCCAGGGCCCCGATGAGCTGAATATCCTGGTAGGCGTGGACAACAAGGACTATGCCGATACCGTGAGAGTGCTGTATAATGCGTTCGTGAAATAAGAATTGACTGTTAGAATAAGGAATAAAAATGAATGATGAAAGAGTATATTCATTCATCCTTATTCTTTACTCTTTACCCAATAAGTGAGGTTTTGATTATGAAACTCTATAACGTTGCTATTTTAGGTGCTACCGGCGCTGTGGGTCAGGAGATGATGAAGATCCTGGCCGAGCGGGATTTCCCCGTGGGTGAGCTGCGCCTGCTGGCCAGCAAGCGCTCCGCAGGCAAGCTGCGGGTCTGGAAGGATCGCACCATTGAGATCCAGGAGGCCTGCGAGACCGCCTTTGAGGGCATCGACATCGTCCTGGGCGCTGCGGAAAACGACATTGCCAAGGCTATGGCCCCCGCCATCAAGGCTGCCGGTGCTGTATTTGTAGACAATTCCTCCGCCTTCCGCATGGACGAGAACGTCCCCCTGATCGTCCCGGAGATCAACGGCGAGGATGCCAAAAAGCATCAGGGCATCATCTCCAACCCCAACTGCTCCACCATCATCACCCTCACCGCCATCAATGCCCTGGCCCGTATTGCCAAGATCGAGACCATGGTGGCCTCCACCTATCAGGCCGTCTCCGGTGCAGGCGCTGAGGGCCCCAAGGAGCTGGCCCAGCAGGTGGAAGCCCTGCGTGTAGGCGAGGCGGTAGAGCCCAAGGTCTTCTCCCATCAGATCGCCTATAACCTGATCCCCCAGATCGGCGGCGAGCAGTACGAGGGCTACACCTCCGAAGAGATGAAGATGCGAAATGAGGGCCGCAAGATCCTGCACCTGCCGGAGCTGAAGGTCTCCTGCACCTGTGTCCGTGTGCCTGTGGTACGCAGCCACTCCATCTCTGTGCAGCTGCGCTTTGACCGCAGCGTCACCGTGGAAGAGGCCCGGGCTGCCATTGCTGCCGCCCCCGGCTGCCGCCTGGTGGACGATCTGCAGAACAAGCAGTACCCCATGCCTCTGGAGACCAGCGACCAGGACATCGTCTTTGTGGGCCGCATCCGCAAGGATCTCACCGACGAGAAGGGCCTGTGCCTCTGGTGCTGCGGCGACCAGGTGCGCAAGGGCGCTGCCACCAATGCCGTCCAGATCGCAGAGCTGCTGCTGGATCGCTAAAACCGAAGAGACAAAAGGCACACGGCCATCCGGTCGTGTGCCTTTTTATCTTAAGGATTCACTACATTTTGGGGCTTGCCTGCCAGGAAGGCCCGGAGATTTTCGGCGGCGATGCGGTGCAGGCGCTGCCGGGTCTGGGTGGGTGCCCAGGCGATATGGGGGGTAAGGAAGCAGTTGGGGGCAGTGAGGAGGGGATGATCCGGGACGATAGGCTCCCGGCTCACCACATCCGCACCGTACCAGGCCAGGTGGCCGCTGCGCAGTGCCTGGGCAACCGCCTCTTCATCAATGAGGCCGCCACGGGCGGTATTGAGCAAAATCGCACCGGGCTTCATCATAGCAAGGGCCTCGGCATTGATCATCTGCAGATTCTCCGCCGTCTGGGGACAGTGAAGGGAGACGATATCGCTGCGCCGCAGCAGCTCCTCCAGGCTGACGTGGCCCGGCTTCTCCCGGCGGGCGGTGACCAGCAGCTCCATGCCGAAGGCCTTGGCGATCTCGCCTACGGCCTTACCGATGGCGCCATAGCCCACGATGCCGAAGGTCTTACCGGCCAGCTCCGTCAGAGGCGTATTCCAGAAGCAGAAGTCGGCATGATTCTGCCACTGCCCTGCAAAAACCGCACTGCTATGCTGCCCCACCTGCTGGCACATTTCCAGCAGCAGGGCAAAGGTCATCTGGGCCACCGCCATGGTGGAGTAGCCCGGCACATTGCAGACGGGGATGCCCCGCTCCTTGCAGGCGGCGATATCCACGATATTATAACCCGTGGCCAAAATGCCGATCATTTTCACATTGGGGCAGCGCTCCAGCGTTTCGGCACGGATGGGGGTCTTGTTGAGAAAAACGATCTCCGCATCTCCGATGCGCTCAGCCGCCTCCTGAGCGGCGGTACGCTCATAGACCGTCAGCTCACCCTGGGCGGCGAGCTCCTCCCAGCTTAAGTCCCCGGGGTTGGAGGCAAAGCCATCTAAAATAACGATCTTCATAGGCTTACCAGAAGAGCTTTGCCGCCTTGCGCTGGCAGATCACATACCAGATCAGGCCGCCTACGGGCAGAATCACGGAGGCAAGCTCCATCCAGGCAATATTGAGGGGGAAGACATACAGCAGCAGGATCGCCACCACACCCATGAGGATGAAGGCAATGCTCAGGATGGTCAGACGGGGGACGATATAGTCAATGAAGCCGCCGGGATCGGCACAATCCTCGGGCTTGCAATCGCCGGGATAGAGGATCTTGCTGGCAAAGAGCATCTGCTCCCGATGCAGACGGATCACATTATACAGAGCGACCACGCCAAAGCCCAGGAGCATGACCACCAGGAGCAGATCCATCATATCGACCATGCCGCCCAGGGGGCTGCCGGTAGCCTCTGCGCCCTCGGTCACGGCCTCGGTAGCTTCGGTGAGAAAAAAGCGAAACAGCTTCATAAGTAAGGGGCCTCCTATCTTGAATTATTCTCATTATAGCAAGACCCGGAAAGAATTGCAACCGATTTTCCCGAAACTCTTGTATTTAGGGGGAAGTTGTGGTATCATATTTGCACTTATGACGATTTTTGGAGGAAGCCCTATGAGAAGGCCGCTCAGTCCTCCTTAGCCTCTCGACCCATGGAGAGACCAGAATATCAGGAGGAATATTATGTCAACCTTACAACAAGAGATCAACCGCCGGCGCACCTTTGCCATCATCTCCCACCCCGACGCCGGTAAAACCACCTTAACCGAAAAATTCCTGCTTTACGGCGGTGCCATCGCCCAGGCCGGTGCGGTCAAGGGTAAGAAGAATGCCCGTGCCGCCGTGTCTGACTGGATGGAGATCGAGAAGCAGCGTGGCATTTCTGTCACCTCTTCCGTCATGCAGTTCCAGTATAACGGCTTCTGCATCAACATTCTGGACACCCCCGGCCACCAGG
>JAFQCY010000012.1 GCA_017399355.1 Oscillospiraceae bacterium | reverse complement strand
CTTCCCCACAGCCGGACATTTGGCAGCGTGGTCAGGTCTGGCACCCGGAAACAACGAAAGTGCCGGGAAACGAAAAAGTGGGAGAACGCGAAAAGGAAACATTACGCTAAAGACGACTTTAATTCAAAGCGCAAAAACAGCTAAAGCAAAAAAGGGGTCATTCTTCAAAGCACAGTTTGACAGGCTTGCGGTAAAACGAGGTAAAAACCGTGCAGTTGTTGCAGTTGCACACAGTATGCTGATTGCAATATACAATATGCTGGCGCATAATGTTCCATTTTGCGATCTTGGCGAAGATTACTACAACCAATTCAACACCGAAAAAAAGATTAACCACTACCTTAAGAAGCTAAAAAACTTGGGCTGGCAGCTCCCGATTGCTGCTCCTGCCTGAGAATAAAACCTCGTTCTGGTCATGATAGGGGATTTTTGCGCTTTTTTTCGCCTCTCTGCCTATTTTCATAACAATGACATGGCTTTTCGGTAGCCTGTACTTCTATTGAAAAGGTGGATTTAGACGGAAGCAAACAGACCGATAAACATCGATTTGACTCTTTTTAAATCCATGGTTGGAGCCGACATTTTATTTTTCACGATTCCGTAATCACCATTCATCATTTCCCCACCGTTACCCCAAGATACACAAGGAGGACTTCCTATGATCTATATGGACAATGCCGCCACTTCCTTCCCCAAGGCGCCGGGTGTGGGGCAGGCTATGCTGGATTACATTGAGCAGGTTGGTGTGAACATCAACCGCTCGGTCTATGCTCCGGCGACGGAGGCAGGCTTGCAGGTGCTAACCCTGCGGGAAAAGCTCTGTGGGCTGTTCCATCACGACAGCCCCAACCGGGTGATCCTGACAGCCGGAGCAACGGCAGCGCTGAATTTTGCCATTAAGGGCTTCCTCCATGCGGGCGACCATGTGTTGGTCAGCGCCATGGAGCATAATGCGGTCATGCGGCCTCTGGTGCAGCTTGGGGTAGACTTTGACCGGATTCCCTGCGATCAGGAGGGGTTTCTCCGCATGGATACCATGGAAGCACTGATCCGTCCCGAGACCCGGCTGTGCGTTATGAACCACGCCTCCAATGTCTGCGGCTCGGTGCAGGATGTGGCGGCGGTGAGCCGCATCTGCCGGAAGCACGGCATTCCCCTGGTGCTGGATGCCTCCCAGAGTGCAGGGCATATCCCCATTGATTTTCAGGCGCTGGAGCTGGCTGCTCTGGCTGTACCCGGGCACAAGGGACTGCTGGGCCCTCAGGGCATCGGCGCATTGCTGCTATCGAAGGACTATGCCGAGAGCCTCTCTCCCCTGATTGCAGGAGGCACCGGCAGTATGTCAGACTCCGAGGAGCTTCCGCCCTATCTACCTGACCGCTTTGAATCCGGCACGGCCAATCTGCCGGGGATCTACGGCTGGCTGGCTGCGCTGGAATACCTGGAGCAGGTCGGCTTGGAGGCAAGGCAGCAGCAGGAACGGCTGCTGACGGAGCGTTTGATCCGGGGTATCGGGCAGATCGAGGGCGTTCAGCTGGTAGGTTGTAAGTCCACCGACCGCCGGGTAGCGGTGGTAGCCGTGGACTATCTGCACCGGGACAACGCAGAGGCGGCGGATCGGCTGGAGCAGGAATTTGGCATCCTGACCCGTTGCGGCCTCCACTGTGCCCCCTCTGCCCACAAGACCTTAGGAACGTTTCCCCGGGGCGTGGTACGCTTCTCCCCCGGCTGGAACACTACCATAGAGGAAATTGACCGTACCATTGCCGCCATTGCGGCCACGGTATAAAAGCATCAGGCTGCTGCAAGGATTTTCTCCTTTGCAGCAGCCTGTTTCTTATTTCTTTTCAAATGTCAGGATCTGATCTCCAAAATCCACCGTCAGAGTGTGGCCGGAAATGCTGTAGTCCAGGTGCTCGGTAGCATTGCCCAGGTTGGTTTCATTGGCCTCCATGTAGAGCTTGCCCTCTTCCGTACGGTAGGCACCGTTTTCCAGCGGCTCAGACTCTGCCAGGAAGTCCTCCACCATGGCACGGGGCTTTGTGAGCAGCGTTTCGCACATGGCCTCTACCGAGGTATCCATGGAGGCATAGTAGGCATCGGCCTCTTCACGGCTTCGGCCGCTTTCTTCTTCCGCAGTGTAGACCACTTCCACCAGCTCTGCCAGAACGGCATCGAAATAACGCTCCGTCAGCACCGCTGTATCGGTGGCATCATAGTGCATGGAGCAGCTGTCCTCAGTAAAGACCAGCTCCAGCTGCACGCAGAGCTTTTCCTCTGTTTTCAGATCGATCCCCTGCTCCAGCCAGTAGTCGGAGAGCAGCCCGGTCAGATCATAGCTGCACTCCCAGGTGCCCACCAGGGCAGGATCGCCGCTTCCGCAGGCTGTGAGGGCCAGAAGCAGCGACATAAGCAGGCAGAGGATACCTGTGATTTTTCCTTTCATAACGTCTCTCCTGTGATTTTAGGGATGTTCCAATATTTCCGTGACGACCCAGCGGCCATCCAGCTTCTTGACACTCCAGCGTGCCAGGATCCGCTCCTGGCTGCTGCCGGAACCACGGAGCATGTTCCCATCAGCATCATAGACCCGCTGGGTGTAGGCCACCCAGAGGTAGCTCTCATCACCATCGGTCTTGCCTGCCAGATCCTCCAGGGTGAATTCCACCTTGGAGGCGCCGGCATAAGACTCTGTGTCGGTGCAGTAAGGGGCGAGGGCACCAAAGGCGGCGCAGTCCTCACCGCTTCCGATGAAGGCCAGGGCCTCTTCTCCCTGCCGGAGGATCTCCTCCTTCATATCCCGATCCGGTGTGGACAGGCTGAAGAGCTCCTCGTAGCGGCTTCCGTAGTAGCTGCTGACAGCGGAGAATTCGCTGTCAATGGTGTAGTAAGCCCAGAAATACAGCGCCACAGCAACCGCCACCATCACCAAAGCGGCAAGGAAGCAATAACGGGGCCAGCGCTTGGAGGCTTTGGTCTGCTTTTTCTGAATCGCCATTTATTTTCCCTCCTTCAGCCGCTCTGCCAGGCCCTCCTCCGGGCTGACAAAGACGGTACGGTAGCGGTCATAGATCACCATGCCGGGCTTGCCGCCCTTTGGCTTTCTTAAGAAACGGGCAGGAGTCACATCCACAGGCACATTGACACTCTCCCTGGCCTCAGAGAACCAGGCCGCCAGCATGGCTGCCTCGGTAATGGTGTCGTCGGCCACCTCTGCGCCCTCGCAGGCGATGATCACATGGGCACCGTGGAATTTCTGCACATGGAGCCAAATATCGTTTTTATGGGCAGATTTCAGGGAGAGCTGTTCATTTTGCTTGTTATTCCGTCCCACATAAATGGGGTAACCCTCGGTGGAGGTGAAGCGGAGGGGCTTCAGCGGAGCCTGCTTCATCTGCTTTTTGTCCTTACGGCGGTCCAGGCAGCGCAGATAGCCCCCCTCCTCCAGCTCACTGCGGATCTCTGCCAGATCCCGCTCGCTCTCGGCACGGTTCAGGCTCTCCAGCACAGCGCCCAGATACTCCGCCTCTATCTCGCCCTGAGCGATCTGCTGGGTGAGCATCTTCTCGGCAGTTTTGGCACGGTTATAGTCCTTGTAGAACTTTGCCGCATTCTGCTGGGGCGAGAGATCGGGCTTCAGGGGGATCTGGATCAGCGGCATCTCCTCCTGATAGAAATCCACGCAGGAAAGGCTCCGCTGGCCACGCCGGATGGCATGGAGATTGGCAGTAACGATATCCCCCAATTGGCGGAGGCGCTCCCGATCTAAAGTTGCCTCTAATTCCTTGCGCTGCAGCTCCAGCTTGCGGAGGTTACGGTCACGGAAATTGCTGACGGTCTTGCGCAGGGTCTGGGACTTCTGGCGCATCCGCTCGTTGCTCTCACGCTGGGAGTAGAACAGATCCAGCAGCTTGCTGAAGCTCTCGGTCTCCGACATCTCCATATAGCCGCCGTACTGATAAATGGGGCGGTAAGAAAAGTCCTTGGGTTTCCCCTCTAAGGTCAGAAGCCAGGGCTTTCTCTGCGTTTTTTGGAACTCTTCAAATAAATAGGATGCAAAAACGATGGGATCGAGGTCGAGGATATCCCCCTCCGTTTGTCCGGTGAAGCCGTAGCAAAGCTCCCTTGCCACCAGCGGCGAGATACCGGCAAAGTGATCCAGCAGCCACTGATCGGGCCGCTTGGGATCGTGGGTATCGTGCAGCAGCGCCAGGATCTCCTCCCGATTCATTTCAAAGGGGATCTGCTTATCCTGACCGGGTGCGGGACGGTAGAACAGCCCCGGCAGCACCTGCCGCAGCTGGGACATCTCAAAATCCACACGGCGCATACAGTCGATGATCCGGCCATCGGGGCCGGTGAGGATCAGGTTGGAATTTCTGCCCATCAGCTCCAGGATCAGGTGCTTTTGGCAAGGCACACCCATCTCATCAAAGCAGTCCAGGGTGATATCCAGGGAGCGCTCCGCAGGAGGCTGGGTCATGGCGCTGATCCGGCCGCCTGCCAAATGCTTGCGAAGCAGCATACAGAACATGGGCGGCTGGGCAGGGTTTTCATAGCTTGCAGTGGTCAGATGAAGCCGGGCCCGGCTTCCATTGGCGCAGATCAGCAGTTTTTCCTTGCCTCGCAGGCTCAGGATCACCGTATCCGCCGCAGGCTGCTGGACTTTCTCCACCCGGGCGCCCAGAACGGTGGGCTTCAGCTCCTCCAGCACAGCGCTGAGAAAAATGGCATCAAAGGGCATATTCATCCTCCCATAGGGCGGCGAACAGCTCCTGCAGCCGCTCCTGCCTGCCTAAGAGGTACAGAGCGCCCAAGAGAGTCTCGAAGCCCGTTGCCTTGGCATAGTCCACGGGGCTTACGTTCTTGGGGGCGGCATGGCTATGGCTGTTGCGGCCCCGGCGGTAATAGCCCTGCTCCTCCTCGGTCAGAAGGGGCTGCAGCTTCATGGCATACTGTGCCTGGGAGGTGGCACGGACAATGGCCACCGTATCCTTATGGAGGCGGTGGTTGGTACTATCCCCTTTCAGGCAGAGCCGGGTGCGTACCATCAGCTCGAATACGCCGTCGCCGATATGCGCCAGAGCCAGAGCGGACATGGCATTGACCCGTTTTTCATTCAATTGGGGTCGTAACAGGTCTTGCAAAGCAAGCCCTCCCTTCAGGAATGGATCAGATAGAATGCGCCGTACATACCGGCATCGTTGCCCAGCTCTGCCAGGGAGAACTGGGTGCCCTTGCAGGCATGGAACATATGCTCCACAAAATGACGCTCCACACCCCGGAGCAGAGGCTCACCTGCTTTGGACACACCGCCACCCAGAACGATACGCTCAGGGTCGCAGACACAGCAGGCAGAGGCCAGGGCCTCGCCCAGGTAGTCATAGACCTGCTCCAGCACGGAGAGGGCCAGCGCATCCTGATTTTTGGCAGCTTCAAAGACATCCTTGCAGGTGAGCTTCTCCAGCTGATGGAGAGAGCTGGCAGGATCCTTGGCCAGAGCCTCTTTGGTCAGGCGGACAATGCCGGTGGCAGAGGCATACTGCTCCACGCAGCCACGCTTGCCGCAGGTGCAGGGGTGCTTATCGGGGGCAGAGACGGTGATGTGCCCCAGCTCGCCGCCCACGCCGTGAGCGCCGCCCAGGATCTTGCCGTCCAGAATAATGCCGCCGCCGACACCGGTGCCCAGGGTGACGAACACCGTGGAGCTGCTGCCCTTGCCGCCGCCCTTCTGGAATTCACCCAGAGCAGCGCAGTTGGCATCGTTACCGGCCTTTACGGGGAAGCCCGTGAGCCGGCCCAGGGTCTCGTGGATATTAAACACACCCCAGTTCAGGTTTACGCAGCGGTTGACCACACCCTGGCTGTTGACCGGGCCGGGGACACCGATGCCGATGCCCATGACATCTTCCGCAGCGATGCCACGGTCGGTCAGGATCTCTTTTACACAGGCAGCAATATCCGGAAGGATCTTCTCGCCGCCATTTTCCGTGCGGGTGGGGATCTCACGCTTCTCCAAAAGCTCGCCGTCCCAATTCAACAGGCCCAGCTTCACCGTTGTGCCGCCGACATCCACACCAAAACCGTATTTCATTTGCAAATCTCTCCTTTTTAGTTATCTGATGCTCATTATACACAATATTCCCCATAATTTCTACCATAAGTTTTCTCTTTTTACTGTTGAAGTTTTTGGGAAAATGATGTAACATATGGGTAGAAATAAATATGCATCAAAAGGAGACGCATTTATGATCAAGCTTGATATTTCCAATGTATGGGGCGACCTTTCTCTGCCCGATCTGCTGAACTCGGAGCAGGAAGTGTTCCGTGCCCACAAGATCCTCACCGAGGGCAAGGGCCCCGGCAACGATTTCCTGGGCTGGCTGAATCTGCCCACCTTTGAGGAGACCGAGGAGATGCGCCGCATCCGCCGTGCTGCTGAGAAGATCCGCTCCGACTCCCAGGTTTTCGTAGTCGTGGGTATCGGCGGCTCTTATCTGGGGCCCCGTGCCGCCATTGAGCTGGTGAAGGGTCAGAACTACAATCTCCGCAACGATGGCCCCCAGATCTTCTTCGCCGGTAATAACCTCTCCACCCGTGCCTGGAACGAGCTCTGCGCACTGCTGGACGGCAAAGACTTCTCCATCAACATCATCTCCAAGTCCGGCACCACTACGGAGCCTGCCATCGCCACCCGTGCCCTGCGCTGGATGCTGGGGCGGAAGTACGGCGCTGAGAAGGCCCGCAAGCGCATCTATGTAACCACCGACCCCAAGAACGGCGCTCTGCGCCAGATGGCCAACGATGAGGGCTACGAGTCCTTCATCATCCCCCCCAATGTTGGCGGCCGCTACAGCGTGCTGACCGCCGTAGGTCTGCTGCCCATGGCCGTAGCCGGTATCGACCCCAGAGACGTGATGCTGGGCGCTGCCCGTGCCAGAAAGGATCTGGACATCCGCTCCTTCGAGAACCCCGCATGGCAGTATGCCGCCATCCGCAACCTGCTGTACCGCAAGGGCAAGAACATCGAGATGCTGTGCTGCTATGAGCCCGCCTTCAAGACCTTTGCAGGCTGGTGGCAGCAGCTCTTCGGCGAGAGCGAAGGCAAGGACGGCAAGGGCATCTTCCCCGCCGCCGCTGAGTTCACTGCCGACCTGCACTCCCTGGGCCAGATGATCCAGCAGGGCGAGCGCAACCTCTTTGAGACCGTTGTCCGCTTCACCCCCACCAGAAAGAAAGCCGTCATCGGCACCGACTACAAGAATCTGGACGGCCTGAACTATCTGGAAGGCAAGACCCTGGACTTCGTAGAAGAGCAGGCATTCCAGGGCACCCTCAATGCCCACGTTGACGGCGGTGTGCCGGTTATGGTGCTCCAGGCCGACGAGGTTGATGCTGATACTCTGGGCGAGCTGTTCTACTTCTTCGAGCTTTCCTGCGGCATTTCCGCCTATATGCTGGGGGTAAATCCCTTCAACCAGCCCGGTGTGGAATTCTACAAGCGGAATATGTTCAAGCTCCTGGGTAAGCCCGGCTATTGATTTTCGGCTTGCATTTTCGGAAAAAACTTGGTACAATAGAACCATCACATCAAAGGAGGAATTTCCTATGGTCAAGTTGATCGTCGGCCTCAAGGGTGCCGGCAAGACCAAGCAGTTGATCCACGACATCAACGAATCCGTAAAAAATGAAACCGGCTGCATGGTGTGCATTGAGAATGGCACCAAGCTCCGTTATGATATTGACCGCCGTGTCCGTCTTGTGGAATATCAGGATTACAAGTGCGGCAGGCTGGAGTTCCTGAAGGGCTTTGTCAGCGGTATGTATGCCAGCAACTACGATATCAGCCACGTTTTCATCGACAGCTTTTACAAGCTCATCGAGAAGGCTACCGTGGCCGATGTAGAGGACTTCGTGCTGTGGTGCGATAAGTTCGGCAAGGAAAACCGTGTTTCCTTCACCATCATCGTATCCGAAGATCCCAACAAGCTGACCGAGACCCTGAAGACCTACTTATAAAGAACGAAATGCACCCCTCTGCGAGGGGTGCATTTTCAGCTTGTCAAAAAAGCCCTTTGGGCATTTTTGACAAGCTGCATTCAAAAATGCAAAATAGAATCAAGGTAACTTTTATTTTGCATTTTTGTCGCCTGCGGGCGGGTTATTGAACGTGAAAGGACACCCTGACGGTTT
>JAFQCY010000091.1 GCA_017399355.1 Oscillospiraceae bacterium | reverse complement strand
GGTGTCGGCTCCTGCTGGATCCACCGTGGCAAGGAGGAAGCCGCCAGCGAAGAGGGCAAGGCCCTCCTGAAGGAATGGGGCATTGAGGGCGAATGGATCGGCGTGGGACACTGCATTTTGGGCTATGCCGACAAGCCCTACCGGGAAGCAGCCCCCCGAAAAGCGGATTATATTACGAGATTGTAAAATCGGACAAAAAAGGCTTGCGATTTTCCGAAAATTCGGTATACTATAAGTGGAAACATCGCACACTATACATTGGAGGTAAGGATGATGAAGAATAGCAATCTGCGCCTGATCCTGGGCATTGTGGGCGGCATCGTTGTGGTCGCTGCCATCGCTGTGGCTCTGATCCACTTCTGGGATGACCTGAAGAAGCTGCTCCCCGGCGGCAAGAAGGAAGAGCTGGACGAGGATTTCGAAGAGCTCCTGGATTGATCCTGCAAAAAAGCTGAGAGTGCCGCAGATCTGCGGCACTCTCTTTTTGTCAAAATTGTATTTACAAAACCGGGTTTCAGGTGTATAATACCGAGAAATTGCAAGTTTACCCATGCTTTATTTCGGGAAAGGAGGGGCTATGGAGAAAAAGCAACCGAAGAAACCGATGATATTCCGTCAAAAAATGCATACTCTGCGGACCAAGCGCATAGCCCGTCCCTGGCTGCTGCTGTTTTTCTATCTGTATCTGCTGGATTGCGAGGCTGTGGTGCGGCTGCAGTCGGCCCAGTTTTTCTGGTCTGAGGGAATCCTGCCCATCCTGTGCTACAGCGGGGCCTTTGCCCTGCTGTTTTATGCCCTGTGCAGCCTCTTCAGCCCCCGGATCAATCGGATCGTGGAGCTGACCCTGACCTGGGGCCTCTTCCTCTTTTATGCGGCCCAGTTCATCTATAACTACAAATTCCACTTTTTCTTCTCCGCCTACTCCATGGGAAACGGCGGCCAGATCCTGGAATTCTGGCAGATCATTCTCCATGCCATTGTGGTAAAGTTCCTCTACCTGCTGGCTATGCTGCTTCCGGCACTGTTTATGAGTGTGCTGGGCTGCTGGTTCCGGGAGGAGAGGACCGGCCGGCGGCCTCTGCGCCTGCTGCTGGTTCCGCTGGCACTGCTCGGCCAGCTGCTGATCAATTGGAGTCTGCCCCTCTACGGCACCGGCCCCATGAGCCCCTATGACCTCTACCACGATACCAACGACCTGAGCAAGGGCGCCTATCAGCTTGGCCTGGCTACGGCATTCCGCCTGGATGTGCAGCGTCTGATCTTTGGCTTCCACGGCGGCGAGTTAGAGGAAGAGGAGATCCCCGAGGAGCTCAGCGAGGAGTGGAGCGAGGAGCTCTCTGAGGAAACGGAAGAGCCGACCAAGGAGCCCCTTCTTCCCATCGACACGGCAGTGGCAACGGAGCCGGAGGAGCTGGATGGCCCGGAGGAGCCGGAGTATAACATCCTCCCCATCGATTTTGATGCCTATCTGGCAGAGGAGACGGACGAGACCATTGCCGAGCTCCACCGCTATTTCCGTGATCAGCCTCCCTCTGAGAAAAATGAGAAGACCGGTCTCTTTGCCGGCTGCAACCTGATCCAGATCACCGCCGAGGGCTTTTCTCATCTGGCCATTGATCCGGAGCTGACTCCCACCCTCTACCGCCTGCAAACGGAGGGGATGCAGTTCCCCAATTTCTATACCGCCTACTGGGGCGTATCCACCTCCGATGGGGAGTATGTCAACCTCACGGGGACCATCCCCAAGTCCGGTGCCTGGAGTATGCAGGAGAGTGCGGCCAATGCCATGCCCCTGACCATGGCCCAGCAGCTCAAGCGCCTGGGCTACAGCGCCTATGCCTACCATAACCACGACTATGACTACTACCACCGGGAGCAGAGCCATCCCAATCTGGGCTATATCTACCGTGCCCTGGGCAACGGCCTGCCCATTACGGAGCAGTGGCCGGAGTCTGATGTGGAGATGATCGATGTCTCCACCGCCGATTATGTGGGCAAGGAGCCCTTCCATGTCTACTATATGACCGTCTCCGGTCACCTGGAGTATGTCTTTGACGAGGGGAAGAATGCCATGGCCTGCAAAAACCGGCCCCTGGTGGAGCATCTGCCCTACAGCGAGGCGGTGCAAGCCTACCTGGCCTGCCAGATCGAGCTGGATCGGGCTGTGGAGCTGCTGCTTACCCGGCTGGAGGAGGCAGGGGTACTGGAGAATACGGTCATCGTCCTCTCTGCGGATCACTATCCCTACGGCCTGACCTTAGAGGAGATGGGAGAGCTGGCGGGCCACGAGATCGACCCCCAGTACGAGATCTACCGCAATGCCTGCATCATCTATAAGTCCGGCATGATCCCGGAGGTCATTGAGCGTCCCTGCTCCTCCCTGGATCTGCTGCCCACCCTGTCCAATCTGTTCGGCCTGGACTATGACAGCCGCCTGTATATGGGCCAGGATATTTTCTCTGCCGAGCCGCCCATGGTACTCTTCTGTGACCGCAGCTGGCTTACGGACTTTGGTGCCTATGCCACCCTGACAGAGACCTACAGTTCCTACGATGGCGAAGCTGCAGATCCGGAGATCATCGAGTATTACAATGATGTGGTGGCAAACCGCTTCCTGGTCTCCCAGTGGGTGCTGGAGACGGACTACTGGCGCATCCTCTTTGGGGATAATCTGCCGCCCGACGATCCTGCTCCGCAGCTTCCCCATAAGCCCGGCAGCGAGCCGCCGGACGATCTGATCATCAAGGAATAAAACAAATCTCCCTCGCCCTGCCGGGTGTTTTTCCCTGGCCGGGCGATTTTTCTAACAAAAAGCATAAAAAACTTCTACAGATGTCTTATAGCGTGGTAGACAGAGCCAACGTCTTGTGGTAAACTATAATAAGTAAAGGTATATTTTTGATAGAAAGACAGGATATACCAAAAAGGAGTGTATTTGGAAATGAGAATTGCAGAATCCGAAAGACGTGTACTTCGAGTCCTGTGGGAGCGTGGCCCTCTGACGGCAAAAGAGATCGCCGAGCAGCTGATGCAGGAGCTGGGCTGGAAGAAAGCCACCACCTATACCATGCTGAACCGCTGTGCGGAAAAGGGCTATCTTCGCAGGGAAGAGCCCAACTTCCTCTGCACCGCCCTTTTGACCAAGGAGACGGTCTCCCAGCAGGAGACGGACTATCTCCTGGAGAATGACTTTAATGGCTCGGCAGATCTGCTGGTAGCCTCTTTGGTCAGCCGAAAGAAGCTGACCGTAGGGCAGCTCCGTGAGCTTCAGACCCTGCTGGAGCAGATGGAGGAAAAGAAGTGAGCGGACTTCTGCAGGCCAGTGTGACCGGGGCGATCCTGATCGCCGTGGTTGCTTTGCTGCGCCTGTGTTTCGGCAAGCAGCTGAGCCGCAGCGTGTTTCTTGTGCTGTGGCTGCTGGCGGCTCTGCGCCTGCTGCTGCCGGTGTCTCTGCCCTCTCCCACCAGCATCTATAATCTGCCGCTCTTTGCCGGGGATGCGATTCTCGCCCCTGCAGAGCAGCAAGCGCCGCCCGTGGAGCAGCGCCCTGTCGTGCAGCTTCCCCCGGTGCAGCGGCCTGCGGCAGAAGTACCTGATGCGCCGGTGATCCTGCCCCCGGCAGAGCAGGATTCGGGACTTTCTCTGCCTCAGCTGCTGACTTTGATCTGGGCTGTGGTGGGCTTCAGCATTCTCCTGACGGTAGAGCTTCGCCATCTGCTGAACCGCCGACGCTATCGCTTCCACTTACCCTTGCCTGAGAGTACGGATGTCCCTGCAGGCCTTCGGGTGCGGATGCTGGAGGGGCTGTCCTCTCCGCTGACCTATGGCTTGTTCCGCCCTACGGTGCTTGTGCCTGTCCGCTCTGTCAGCCAGCCGGAGCAGCTGCGGCATATCCTGCTGCACGAGCAGGCCCATATCCGCTATGGCGACCTCTGGAAGAAGCAGCTGTTTCTGCTTGTGGCCTGTGTCCACTGGTTTAACCCCCTGGTCTGGCTGATGCTGGCCCTAGCCTTTGAGGATATGGAGATCCGCTGCGATGCCGTGGCCGTGGGGAAGCTGGGCGCGGCGCAGAAGAAGTCCTATGCCCTGACCCTGGTCTCCGCAGAGACGGCACGTTTGAATGACCTGCTCCAAAGCGGCTTCTCCCACAGTACCACAGCCCGCCGCCTGAAGGCCCTGATCCACCTGCGCCGCCGTCCCGTTGTCAGTGCGGTGGTGTGCATCTGCCTGGTGGTGATCCTGAGCCTGGGCCTGCTGACGGGCCCTGTGACGGCTTCTGCCCGGGCGGAGCTTTCTGCGCCGCCGGAAACGCTTCTGCAGCCCTCTGCGGAGCAGCCCCTTCCGCCGCTGACACAGCCCGGGGAAAATGACGAAGAGGAAAACCTGCCTGCCACGGAGCGCCCGGATACCGCAGCCGCTTCCACAGAGGCTCAAACCGAAGCGCTGACCGCCGAAAGCACGGCAGCCGCCAGCGCTGCGCCGCAAGCTGCTTCCTCTGAACGGGAGGATGGCAGTTCTGCTCCGATCTCTCCGCCTGTATCGGAGCTGGGAAATGATCCGAAGTTCGAGTTCATCTATCAGCCGGCTGAAAGGATCGAAAAAGGGGAAAGCACAAGCGTAAAGATCTATGTCTCCCATAGTGCGCTTCTCTATACCGATCATCCGGAAGTGATCTCTGTTTCCAGCCGCTGCTATACAGACTACACCCCTGAGGGAACCGTCACAACAGGCATCCTTGGCACGACCTACGGCTGGACCCAAAAGGCAGATGCTGCCATTACCGGCCTTTCTCCCGGAACGGCAACGATCTATGCCGAGGTTGGAGGTCAGATATTTACCCTGGCAACGGTTACGGTCACCGCCCCGGAGACAAGTCCTGCTGCGCCCCCCAGCAGCGAAATGGATTCCGCCGATGTCCATTTTCTCCTCCAACAGAGCAGAGCAGATGTCCGGATCAACAGACAGCCGGAGCCTGAGGTCCAGGTTCTGGACAGCACCAGATGCGCCCTCTATGTTACCGGCTGCGGCAGCTTCTATACCGACCGGCCGGATGTGATTCAGGTTGAAGGGGAGACCCATGCCATAGAGTGGTGGACCTGTAATTGGGGCCCCGGTCCTTTCTACGGTGCTTCGGTTACGGTTACCGGCTTGATGCCGGGAACGGCAACGGTGTACTATAAGGAGTATGGGAAAGTGTTTACCCTCTTTACCGTCACTGTCGTAGAGCGGCAGGTGCTGGTGGTGGAGTCCAGCGAACCGATCCCCCTGCCCGGCGGCTGATCTCCCTGCATCATAAAACCGTATATGGAAAAGTCCCGGCCCTGCAGCGTGTAAGTCACACGTCTGCAGGGCCGGGATTCGTTTTTTACCAGGAGAGAATGGTTGTTTTCAGTTCTTCTGTGTCCAGCACGCCTTCGGCAAAGCCCTTGCGAACCAACTCCTCGGGGAGATATTCGTCATATTTGTCGAATAGGGGCAGCTCCCCGGGATATACCAGCTCCAGGGGATCCAGGGGCTTTTGGATCTCCTCACGGACAATGCGGAAGAAGTCCTCCTCCTGCACCCGCATGGTGAACTGCATATAGTAGGGCCGGGCAGAGTCAAAATTTTTCAGCCCCAGCCGCTGGGCGCAGCGGATCTTCAGGAAACGCTCCAGGGCCAGGAAGGTATAGGTTCCCACCCAGGGCAGCAAACACCACATATTGCCCCCCAGACAGATCAGAGGCGTTTCCGCCGTGCCGGAGTGGGCAGCGGTGAAGCGTGCCTGATCCAGCCGTGCAACGGCATTTTTCATCAGGTAGGGATAGCTCCGCTGCTCCTGCAGCACCCTGCGCATCTGCTGCAGGATCTTGGTGTGCAGATCCCCGGGGCACTGGCCGAAATAGGCGGGAATGCTGCCCTTGACCTGCTGGCAGTAGACCAGATGCCGCTTGTGATCCACCTCCAGCACCTCCCAGACGTGGCCGGCGATGGCCAGCTTTTCCCCTACAGGCGGCGGCAGGACTACAGTGCCCAGCTCCTGGGACTCGCTGCGGACGGTATACTCCTCGCTCTCGACAAAGACACCGTAAAACTTGAAGGAGTTGATCACCCGTTCCCCGGCCAGGCCCACGATCAGCCCGCCCTGTTCCGTCTTTTGGATGTGGTCGTTCTCGATCAGGTGCCGCAGCAGGGTCTTATAATCCTCCTGGCTCACCCGGTGAAAATAGCTCAGCCCCAGCACCCGTTCCGCCAGGGCCCGTGGGGATAATTCGCCGCAGGAGCCTAAGGTGGACATGGTCTGGTGATACAGCAGGCTGTAGGGCAGCCGCTCCAGGCGGGGTGGCTCGCACCAGCGCTCCTCTAAATAGAGCTGCACCAGGGAGATGCCCTGCAGCAGCTTCCAGGGGATGGTGGTGGGCAGCATGGCCCTGGCCTCCGGCTCGTCCTCCCGCATCACGAACCACATCTCCGGCGGACTCTCCCGCCGCCCGGTGCGGCCCATGCGCTGCAGGAAGGAGGAGACCGTCCAGGGCGCATCGATCTGGAAGGCACGCTCCAGCCGCCCGATGTCAATGCCCAGCTCCAGGGTCGCCGTGGTTACGGTGGTGCGGAACTGGGACTCGTCCTTCATAATGTCCTCGGCGGTCTCCCGGTAGGAGGCGGAGAGATTGCCGTGGTGGATCAGGAAGCGATCCGGCTCGTGCTGCTTCTCGCAGTAGCCCCGCAGGGTGGTGGTGACGGTCTCGCACTCCTCCCGGGAGTTGACAAAGACCAGGCACTTCTTGCCCCGGGTATGCTCGTAGATATAGCCCAGGCCGGGGTCGGAATTCCGGGGGGCCTCGGCGGTCTTTTCCTCTAAAACCGGCAGCGCCTCCGGGATCTCCTTGCCCTCGGCAGCCTGCACGTCCTTTACATAGAAATGCTCCATGCTCAGCCGCCATTTGCTGCCCTTTGCCTCGATCTTGGGAATGATGGTGCTTCGCCCCGTGCCCTGGGAGAGGAAAGCGCCGGTCTTCTCCGGGTCTCCGATGGTGGCAGACAGGCCGATCCGCCGGGGATTCACGCCGGCAATGCGGCTCAGCCGCTCAATCAGGCACAGGGTCTGGCCGCCCCGGTCGCCCCGGAGCAGGGAGTGTACCTCGTCAATGACCACAAAGCGCAGATCTCCGAAGAGCTTGGGAATGGCGCTGTGCTTGTGCAGCAGCATGGCCTCTAAGGATTCCGGTGTGATCTGTAGGATCCCGGAGGGCTTTTTCATCAGCTTGGCCTTGTGGCTCTGGGCCACGTCGCCGTGCCAGTGCCAGACGGGGATCTCCGCCTCGGCGCAGAGCTCATTGAGCCGGGAGAATTGGTCATTGATCAGAGCCTTCAGGGGGCCGATGTAGATGCAGCCCACGGAGGCAGGGGGATCTTCCGCAAAGAGGCTGAGAATGGGGAAGAAGGCGGCCTCGGTCTTTCCGGAGGCGGTGGAGGCGCTGAGCAGCACATTTTCATCGGTATTGAAAATGGCATCCCCGGCTGCCACCTGGATGGCTCGCAGATTCTCCCAGCGGTTGCGATAGATGAAGTCCTGCACAAAGGGCGCATATCGCTCAAAAACGCTCATAATCTACCTCTTATAGCTCAAATTCCGCAAATTCCTCGTGAATTGACCCCTCGTTCACCGCATTTTGGGCATATTGGAAGCTGTCGCTGCCCAGAAGCTCCCGTACTTTCAGCTTGGGGTTCTGGTATACGATATCCAGCACCTCGATGAAATCCCGGATCACCTCACGGGGCGTGATGTGGGTATCTGCACCGATCCGGGCAAATTCAATGGCGATAAAGTCCACCATGTCCTGCTGGGTGACGATCTGTCGGTACTCGTAGAGTCCGGCATGGATGTCTGCCAGCTTCTCAATGAGGATCAGCATCTCCTCGTTGGTCAGGGGCAGCAGGCGGATCACCGGGGAGAGCAGATCCTTGTGAACCCCGGAGAAATGGCCCTCTGCCAGTCGGGAGCGCAGGGCCTCGTAGCTGTATACGCCCCTGCGGGGATCCTCCATGCACTGGGGTGTGCCGCAGAGGATGAAGCCCAGATAGCTGGCCTTCCCCTGCAGGGCATCGTTGTACATGGTGAGGATCTTTTCGTAGTTGTACTGCCGGGTAATGGCATGGGGGATCTTGTAGATATTCACCAGCTCATCGATGAGCACCAGCATACCGCTGTAGCCGGCCTGCTTCAAAAAGGCTGCAAAGAGCTTCAGGTACTCGTACCAGTCGTCATCGGTGATGACGATATTGACTCCCAGCTCCTGCCTGGCCTCGGTTTTGTTGGCATATTCGCCCCGGAACCATTTCAGCACCTTGGCCTTCTGGCTCTCGTCTCCTGCCAGATGGGCCCGGTAGTAGAGGGTCAGCAGACGGGCGAAGTCAAAGCCGTGGACCATCTCGTTCAGGCTGTGGATCACGGCAGAGATCTCCCGCTCCACCCCGATCGCCAGGGCAGGGTCTCCCAAGCGCAGGCCGCTGCGCTCCAGCACGCTCTGCTGCACGTTGTTGATCCAGCGGTCTAAGATCAGCCCCAGAGCGCCGCCCTCAGGCTTGGTCTTGGTGGACATATTGCGGATCAGCTCCTTGTAGGTGGCAAGGCCCTGGCCACGGGTGCCCTGGAGCCGCCGCTCCGGGGAGAGGTCGGCATCCAGCACCACAAAGTTCTTCGCCATCACATAGTTGCGAATGGTTTGCAGCAGGAAGCTCTTGCCGCTGCCGTATTTGCCCATAATGAAGCGGAAGGAGGCACCGCCCTCGGCGATGATCTCCACATCCCGCAGCAGAGCATCGATCTCTGCCGCCCGTCCCACGGTCACATATTGCAGGCCGATCCTGGGCACAACGCCGCCCTTCAGGGAGTTGATCAGGGTTTGTGCGATTCTTCTCGGTAATTTCATTTGGCTACCATCTCTTTCAGTTCTTCCACATAGTCTTCCATCACTTCGGGGCTGTCCTCCAGGACCGTGTCCATAAATCTGTCATAAAGCTTTTCATTGATGCCGTCCACCAGGACGGAGAGCAGCAGCCCCTCTGCCTGCACCCAGCCCAGGCTTTCGCCATAGAGCAGGCAGCGCAGCAGCCGCAGCTCTGCATCGTTCAGGGGGAGCGCCTCTGCAGAGGCGGCTGCTGTGGGGAGGGACTCCTGCAGGGGAGGAGGCGCTTCTTCCTCCTCTTCCTCCTCCACCGTCAGCTTCTCCCGGGTCACCGCCGCCTCCCGGCGGATGCTGTCCAGGATGGAGTAGTCGATGCGGAGCTTCTTTGCCTCTGCGGCCTTCTGCTCTGCCAGCAGAGCCCGGACTTCCTCCCGGATCAGCTTCAGCAGCCATTTGGTCTCGGTTTCCGCCTTAATGGGGTGCTTGTAGCCGTATTCCTCCCGCATTACGGCATCGATGGTCTTGAGCAGCTGCTCCAGCTTGCTCCCGCTGCGGGAGGGCAGGGGATACTTCTCCACGGACCACAGGCCGCTGCGGCAGCGGTACACGCAGCATTCGTCCAGGGCATACTCCCGGTTGCGGTTCTTCAGCCAGTCGCAGAATACCGCTCCGTCAAAGAGCCGCACCCGGTACTCGCTGCGCCTGCCAAAGAGCTGCTCCGCAAGGCCGTATTTGGCGCGGCTGTGGTAATGCTCCCACATATTTCCCAGCACCCGGTAGATCACCCGGTCGCAATCTGCCGGGTAGGCAGCGTAGAACTTGGAGCGGGAGAGCCAGCGGGGTGCCAACTGCTTAATGGCATAGATGGCCTTGCCCTCCTCCTGCTGACGGATATTGTCCAGCACGGTCAGGCTGCGGTCAAACAGCACCTGGGGATGCTCTCCCAGGAGGTTGGGGTCTAAGTCGTAGTAGATCACATAGTCCCGGATCCAGCGATTCAGATAGCTGCAGATGCCGCTGTCCAGCTGCCCATAGTCTCTGCGGAAGCTCTGCAGCGCCTCGTAGCCCTCCAGGGGGGAGCCGACACCGATCATATGGAGCAGCTCATAGACATAGAGGAAGGCAAAGCTGAGGGAGGTCTTCTGCAAAGTGCCCTTGCGGAGCTTGGTGCGCCAGCTGAAGTAGGCTCTCAGCTCCCGGTCATTGAGGGCGGCATAGGTGGGGTAGTAGCGCAGCACCTCCCGGTCGAAGGCATAGTCGTCCTCATAATTGGCCAGGAGCTTTGCCTGCTTCAGAAACAGGGACTCTGCCGATTGCCAGCGGCCGTTGGGCCCTTTCTCTAAAGAGCGTGCCGTCTGCAGCAGGGGAGGCAGCTTCTCCTCCGGCGGCCGGGAGCGGATGGGCTCATCCCGGAACACAGCGGAATGGAACCACTCCATGGCCTTTTTCATCCGATTGGTATCCATGGACTCGCCCTCCTTTCGACCATTTGTTTGTATTATGATACTATATTTTCATAGCTCCGTCAAGGAGTTTCCCGACGATCCAAATAAAAAAGCGCCCACCGAAGTGGGCGCTGCAAGGGCGGTATTTTAGCCTACGGGCTCATCGGCGTGGTCGTGGGAGTCCTCCTCGGTCAGGCTTAAGGAATAGGTGATCATGTCGAAGATGCGGATCTGGGCATAGTCTACCTTGATGGGATACTGCTCCATCGTGGCAGCAACGAGGGCGCTGAGCTGCTCATTGACATACTGTTCACGGACAATCTCCAGCCATCCACGGGTCTCGGTCTGCTCCACGAAGTAGATCAGGTGGTAACCGTAGTCACTCTTGACGATACCGGTGTCCCCGGGCTGTCTCGTCTGGTCAAAGCACCAGTCAGAGAAGGTAGATACCATCGCATTGGTGGTGAAATCCTCGTACAGACCGCCGGACTCAGCAGAGGCGGTGTCGTGGGTCAGCTCCGTGGCCATGGCGGAGAAGTTCTCCTCCGTGGGGTTCTCCTGCCACTGGGCATAGATGTCATTGATCTTGGCCTCGGCAGCGGCCCAGGCCTCCTCGGAATACTGGCCCGTGACTACATCCGGCTCGCCCTCGGGGCCGATGAGAATATGGCGCACGGTGACATTATTCACATTGACTACACGGCTCTCGGCAAAGCTCTCGGCGTTCTCCAGATAGTAGGTCTCCATGAGCTCGTCGGTGGCAGCCTCCCGGAAGACGGCCTCGTTGCTGCTATTGTAGTCAAAGGCGGCGTAGTACAGACGCATGTAGTCCTGGTAGGTGTCGATATCCACGCCCATACCGAAATTTGCCTGGACATAGGCTTCTGCGCTTTCGAAGCCGTAGCCCATGGACTCGGTGGCAAACTCGCCCTGAGGATCTGCCAGGTCATCGATCATAGCCTGATCCTCTTCGGAGAGGGTATAGCCTTCTGCATAGGCGGCCATGGCCATGGCATAGTTTTTGGCAAACTGCGTCATGGCAGACTCCAGGAAGTACTGCTCCCAGGTGCGGTTCTCCATCATAGAGGGCTGCTGTGCCAGAGGCTTGTTGTAATCCAGGCCGAAATAGGCGGCATAGTTACCGTAGTAGCTCATGAAATCATAGAAAACCAGCCAGTAGTAAACCTGCAGGTCGCTGTTGGTCATAGCGGTCTCGCCTTCGGCATTGACGGCGATGGGCAGCTGCATGGCATCGCTGGCGGGAGAGGCCACGGTGACGGCATAGTCTGCCTTGGCGGTGACGTCATTCTCGCCGTAGGCAAAGGTCTCGCTGTCGGCATCCTCTTCTGTGGCCTGGGTGGAGGGCTCGGTGGTCGGTGTTGTGGTGGATTCTGTAGGGGCTTCTTCGGGCTCAGCCTGTCCGCAGGCGGTGAAGAGACTCAGGCACAGACTCAGCACCAAAAGCAGGGCAATTAACTTACGAATGTTCATATTTCTCTCCTTTGAGGTGGTGTTCTCTGCAATCATAGCACAAAGAAAGCCCTGCCGCAAGGGGGAATTTTCACCTTTATTCCTCCGCTACGCTGCTTTCTTCGCTCTGTTCCTCCACCGGGGGCTCAATGGGCTCGGGCACGGGGATCAGGCCGGGGTCATAGTCCTTGCCGAAGCCGATGATCAGCTCGTCCGAGAAGCCCTTGTCCTGCTTCGGCTTCTCTTGGGGCTGCTCTTTTCCGCCGATCTCCTCGATGGGCGTTTTGTGGATATCGGGAAGCTCCGGCTGCTCGGATGCAGGTGCTTCGGTCGTCTCGGGAGCGGCAGATCCTGCTTTGGGCTCTGCTCTGGTCTCTACACAGGCTGCCAGGGACAGCAGCAGCCCCAGGCACAGAAGTATCAAAATTACCGTATAACGATTCATCGTTTCATCCTCCTTGGGTCGGTTTTTTCGGAAAGGGAGAATCATTCGCCGGATTCGGCGGTTGACAATTAGACGAAAATCGTTTATTTTAGTTCCATCAGAATTCATATGGGAGGCTTCGACATGGTTCAGCATATCGTTATGTGGAAATTTAAGGAAGGCACCGAGGCTCGTGCCGAGGAATTTTTAAAGGGTTTAGAGGGCCTGTACGGTCAGATCGACTGCATCCGCAGCCTGTCTGTCCACCGCAGCGCCGTGAAGGACAGCCAGTACGATGCCGTGCTGCTGTCGGAGTTTGACTCCCTGGAGGATGTGGAGCGCTACAAGAACGATCCCCGTCACCTGGCGGTGGCTGCCATCTGCAAGGAGATCCGCACCGTCCGCAGCGCCATTGACATTGAAAAATGAAGCAGTGGTGCGTTTACATTCTGCGCTGCGGTGACGGCAGCCTCTACACCGGGGCCACCGATGATTTTCCCCGCCGTCTTGCGGCCCATCGGTCGGGCAAGGGCGCAAAATACACCCGTGGCCGTGGCCCCTTAGAGCCGGTCTATCGGGAAAATTGCGAAGATATGTCTGCCGCCTTCAAGCGGGAGTATGCCATCAAGCAGCTGCCCCGGGAGAAAAAACTGGCACTGATCCGGGAAAAACCGTTTACAGGAGAAGAGGAGTAGCTCCCCTTCTCCTATTTTTTATTCCTTTGCCTCCAGACGGTGCATCCAACGTTTTTTCAAAAATACCACAACAGCAATGGCCAGGCGGACAGCCTCCTCCAAAGACAGGAGCAGATAGACCCAGGGAATGGACAGCCCCAGCTCAAAGGCTGCCAGTAAGCCCAGGGGCACGCCAAAGCACCAGGTGCCGATCATGTCGATGTACATCACATATTTCGTCCGTCCGCCGCTGCGGAGAATTCCACCGCTGAGGATCATGTTCAGCACCTTCACCGGGGCGATAAGGGCATAAACCCGAAGTACCCGCACCGTTAGCAGCTGCACTTGGGGCTCAACACGGTAGAGCCTGACATAGAGCGGCGCTGCCAGCGCCACCGCCCCACTGAGAATTGCCGCACCCACAGCGCCGTAGAGGATCAGCTTCTTGGCGCTGCGGTAGGCAGCTTCGTTGTCCCCTTCTCCCAGCTTTTTTCCTACCAGCACGCCGGCTGCCTGGGACAGTCCGCACAGAGCACCGATAAGCAGCCCCTGGACGGGATTGGTCAGGGTCATGGCAGCGCCGGCCTCTGTGCCCATGCGGCCATAGATGGCGGCATAAACATTCTCGCCCAGACTCCAGACCACCTCGCAGACCAAAATAGGCAGCAGAATTGCGAGATACTGGTTCCGATTCCCCCTTGAGCGCTGCCCTTTTGCGGCAGGAAGGGGATAGCGGAGCAGCATCAAGCCCATGAGCAGGAAATTGATCCACTGAGAGATCACGGTGGCGATGGCTGCACCCCGGATGCCCATAGGCGCAAAGCCCAGCTTGCCGAAGATCAGAAGATAGTTTAGCGCCGTATTCAGCAGAGCAGAGGCAATGCTGGCATAGAGGGGCAGCCGTGGCCTTCCGTTGCAGCGAAACAGCGTGGAGAGCAAGGTCGCACCGGCCATGGGCAAAAAGGTTGCTGCCATCAGTAGTAGATAGTCTGCAGCCTCCTGCCTTGTGGCAGGATCTTCCGTATATAGCCCCATGATCTGCCGGGGCAAGAGCAGGCACAGAAGGGTAAACCCTCCGGCAATGCCCACCGCCAAATAGAGGTTGGAGAAAAAACTCCGACGAACCTGCGCTGCATTTTTCTGCCCCAGGTACTGGGAAAGCATGATCCCTGCCGCAGCACCTACGGCGGCGATGACCACAGAAAAAATCGAAGCAAATTTGCCTGCCAGACCGACACCTGCCACGCTGGCACTGCCCAACTGGCCGATCATAACCTGATCCACCATGCTGAAGGAGGATTGGAGCATGGATTGCAGCGCCACAGGGATGGCCAGGGCGCAGACCGCTTTCAAAAAAGATTCTTTTTTCTTCACCGAAAAGACCTCCCGGGATTTGTTGATATCCTCATTTTAGTCTGTTCCGGCGGACGTTTCAAAGGTTAAGTCCGTAACCCTTCACAAAAAATAGCAGCTGCGTTTGTGAAAAATCCACAAACGCAGCGTTGTTCTATCCCCGTACGGCTGTGGTGCTGTCACGCACCACCAGGCTAACCGGCAGGCGCAGCTCCGGCTCGGTGAGCTTTTTCTCCTTTAATTCCAGCAGTTTTTCCATAGCGAGGCGGGCACGCAGTGCGCCGTCCTGCCTCACCGTGGTCAGGCCGGGGCTGACCATGCGGCACAGGGGGATATCGTCAAAGCCTGCCACGGAGATCTCGTCAGGAACAGCGATCCCCTGCTCCCGGAGGAAATTCATCAGTTCAATGGCGTAGTAATCCGATACCGCAAACACAGCCGTTACGTTGCGTATTGCATCCAGCTGCTGCAGATAAAAGCACTGCCGTGCCTCTTTCTCCATGGGAATGACCAGGCGGCTGACCGTTCCGGGGGCAAAGCCCCGGGAAAACCCCTCCATCCGCTCCAGATCCACGCCGATCTCATTATCAGAGACGCACAGGGCAGTCTGATGCCCCAGCTGTTTCAAATAGAGGCCCATGCGATAGCCGCCGTCATCATTGTCAATGGTAATATTGACGATCCGCTCCGGGTTTTCGCAGAAGCCGTCGTAGATCACAAAGGGAATGCGCATATGGTTCCGCAGGTACATATAGTCCTGCTGGCAGAAGCCGATGACCACCAGGCCATCCATGTTCCACATGGAGGCAAATTTCAGGATATCCGCTACACATTTGGTCTTTTTCACCATCATAAAGCGGCCGCTGCGTTCGATCTCATCAGAGAGATAGTTGAGGGAGGAAGCGATGAAAACATCCTCTAATACATGACCCTCATATTTCCTGTGGTCATTGATAAAAATGCCAATGATCCGGGAGGGATTCTGCCCCAGGAGAATCTCCGCCCGGTTAGGCATATACCGTCGCTCATCCAGAAGCTCCATCACCCGTTTTACCGTCTCGTCGGAGATCTTTTTGGTCTTTCCATGGATCACATTGGACACCGTGGCGGTGCTGAGTCCCAGCTCCTCCGCAATGTCGCAGATCCGAATCCGCTGCTCTTCCATAAGCTTAGAGCAATTGCTCCATGCCGTATTTCAGGGGGAGCAGGCCGTTTTTCTCATAGAAGCGGAGGGCGCTCTCGTTCAGCGCCCAGACGTTCAGGGTGATGCTGTGGCAGCTTTGCTCTTTGGCATAGCTGCGGACATGGTTCAAAAGGGCCTTGCCGATGCCCGTGCCCCGGCAGCCCTCTTCCACGCAGAGATCGTCGATGTAGAGGGTCTTGCGATCCTGCAGGAGCAGGTTGTCCTTGGTCTCCTGCAGCTGGCAGAAGGCATAGCCCAGAACGCCGTCCTCTGTCTCTGCCACAAAAATGGGCATCAGGGGATCACGGAGCAAGGCTTCTAACTCTTCATCGGTATATTTTTTGGTGTCGGGGCGGAAAATATCCGGCCTGCCCCCGTGGTGTACCTGCAGCACCTGCCGCAGCAGGCGGTTCAGGGCAGGGATATCCCCGGCTGTGGCAAATCGCAGGATCATCGGTAGCCCTCCTTTTCGTAGAGGGGAATCCCTGGCTCGAAGCCCTGGGGCACATAGCGCACCGAGGAGATCCGCTTGCCGGAGACCCCGTACTTGGCATTGTAGCCGAAGAGGTCAATGTATTTCTCCAGATCCGCCTTCTGCTTTGCCATCTCCCGCATCACCGCCACGGTGGCTTTCACATCGTCGATGGCACGGTGGGAATTGCTGACCTTGTCGGACAGGCCGTAGTTTTCAATGGCGTTGCACAGCTTGTGGGGGTAGGCAAAGCGATCCTTGTAGACCGTCAGCAGATCCAGCTTGGGCTGGTTGCGCAGCAGCCCCACGTCGCCGTAGCGCTGCAGCAGGTAGAACAGGAACATCAGGTCAAACTGGGCATTATAGGCCACGATCAGGGTGCGGGGGGTGAGCAGCTGGGCCAAAATCACGCACAGCGCCTGCTTGGAGATGCCCTCTTCCCGTAGCATCTCGTCGGTAATATGGGTCAGAGCGGTGATCTTGGGATCCAGGCGGCGGTTGCCTGAGAGCTTGATGAACTCGTCGATCTCCGATACCGTCCGCAGCTCATCTCCCTTCCAGACCAGCTTCACAGCGGAAAACTCAATGATTTCATCCCCCGTAAAGCTCAGGCCGCTGGTCTCCGTATCCAGGATCACCACGCTGTCGCAGTAGTTTTTCAGTTGAGAAAGAGACATGGCTATCCCTCCTTTTTCTGCATTATAGCACAGAATTTAGGGCTTGACAAATGCTTTCTGCGGTCTTATACTATTTTCAACCGCATATAGAACCTTCTTCGGGGTGTCGGATGCTTCCGGCT
>JAFQCY010000090.1 GCA_017399355.1 Oscillospiraceae bacterium | reverse complement strand
GGAATCCCTCCGAGTCGCCTTTTCAAGGCGACCCACCTCCCTTTAACAAGGGAGGCATTGGGTGCCTCCAACAGTTCGAGAAACATCGATTTGACTCTATTTCAAATCCATCGGCGGAGCCGATACCTTCGTGATTCGCCATTCACGATTCGCCGTTCACTAAAAAAGGCCGTCTTTTCAGACGGTCTTTTTTGTGCTTACAGATATCCGCTGCTTTGGTGGATCAGTCGCTGCTCTAAGTGGATCAGGCGCTTGGTGATATCCTTGCTGACCTCATCGGCAGCCTCATACTGGTTGAGATAGCGGTTAAGGGATTTGACACCCATGTTGCAGCCGTCGGTCATGAGCCCGGCGATGGTGCTGTCGGACTCCTCCATGCCCAGCTTTACATTGGTCTTGACCCAGCTCATGCCCTTGGCAATGGGATTGGGGTTCTTGCCCTCGTCCCGGTACTTGCTCAGAAGGCCCTGGATCTCCCCCTGCAGCTGCTCATGCTCGGCTTTGCAGCGATTCAGGTCTGCGTAATAGGCTCTGCTCTTTACCCGATCCAGCACATCGTTAATGGAACTGATGCCCATCTTGACTCCGGCATCACACTCTCTAAGCAGCTTGATGGTATCCTGCTCGATCATTTGCACAACTCCTTTTTTGGAAGATGTGCTTAGTATGCCCGGATTTGGCCTAAATATAGATGCCTAAGGTCAGGCCCTGGCGCCCTTTTCGGGTAAGGCCGTCTACAGAGAGAAGCTTCAGCTTGCCCTTACCCCGTAAGGACAGCTCACTGCCCTCCTGCACCGTGCGGTCCGGCTTCAGGCAGGTCAGGCTATCCAGGGAGGCAAGCCCGGCCCGGATGGCATCGGCGGTGGCGGAGCGGCTGAGGTGGAAGCCTGCTGCCAGCACACTGTCGAAGCGCAGGGTGCTGACGGTAACACGAAGCTCCTTCAGCTGCCGGGGAGGACGGATGGCCGCTGCAAGGGGGATCTTCCTCATCTGCAAATGCTGGCGGCCTGCGCTGAGGAGATTATCCAAAAGGTAATGCTCCAGCTCTGCCAGTACGAAAATATCGCAGTCCTTTTCCCGGATGCACAGGTCTCCAACGGCATCCCGGCGGATGCCGGTGCCCATGAGGGCACCCAGCAGGTCCCGATGGCCTACAGCGCCCTCCTCATAGAAGCTGCAGCGCAGGCAGGAGATGGGGCCGTCTTCAGAAAAATAGTCCTCCGGGCTCAGGTAGTCCGGCAGATAAAAGGCGACTTTCCGCTCCGCATGAGCCGTGCCGCCGAAAAAGGTACAATTGGGGAGCAAGTGGCGCAAAAGCGCCTGCTCTCGGGGAGATAAAAAGGCGGTATGCACGGGGATCTCCCGATCCATGCCCCGCTCTAATTTATCCAGAGCCCGAACCAAAAGCATCTGCTCCTCTTTTTCCCGGGTCACAGCTGCGATCCGATTGCTTCTATCCATACGATTCACTCCACGATTCATGAAAAAAGGGCTGCCCCTTCAGACAGCCCTTTTGCTTCAGTCGGCTAAATGCTCTGTGATGACATTGTGGTCCTCTTTGGACTGGGTCATCATCTCCTGGGCATACTCATTGGCATAGTCGAAGAGCATATTCTCATAGTCGATATTCACATCGAACAGCTCCTCTACCTTGCCCACCAGCAGCACCAGGGGATTGGCATCCTCCTCTTCTTCCTCCCCGGAGGATTCCACGGAGATCTCCGTCTCCGGCTCCTCCAGCAGATAGGGGTCAAACAGATCCCGTACAATGCCGCTGATGAAATTGTAAGCAAAGATCAAAACGACAGCCATGATCGCCACCTTGATCCAGACGGTCCACCAGTATTTTGTCACAGGTCTCACTTCCCTTCTGTGGTTTGGACGAAGAGGAACTTAGAAAGTTCCCTGAATTATTTTCCGGCAGCCTTATCCTGGGCAATGATGAGCTTCAGCGCCTCTACGCCCACACGGACGGCAGCGGAGGTATCCTCATCCATATTCTGATCCAGGCCGGCAGCCTCACGCTCCTGGTTCCAGATGACATGGAAACAGGAACCGCAGCGGCAGCCCAGAGCATCGGCAACGACGAAGAGGGCTGCGGACTCCATCTCGCTGGCCTTGACACCCAGACGCTTCCAGGCTTCCCACTTCTGCAGCAGCTCGTAGGAGACGGGCATCTTGGCGGGAGAGTGCTGGCCGTAGAAGGCATCCTTGCACTGCACCACGCCTACATGGGTGCGCTTGCCCATGGCCTGAGCGGCCTGACGGAGGGCAATGGCAATATCCAGGTCGGAGACGGCAGGGTACTCGATGGGGGCATACTCCATGGAGGTATGCTCGAAGCGGATGGCGCCGGTGGCAACGACAATATCGCCGGACTGGACATTGAGGTCGATGCCGCCGCAGGTACCCACACGGATGAAGGTATCTGCGCCGATGTTGTGGAGCTCTTCCATGGCAATGGAGGCAGAGGGGCCGCCGATACCGGTGGAGCAGACACTGACCTTCTCACCCAGGAGGTAACCGGTGTAGATATTATACTCACGGTTTTGTGCAACATGCACGGGGTTATCGAAAAGTTTTGCAATGGATTCGCAACGGCCGGGGTCACCGGGCAGGATGCAGTAGCGACCTACATCGCCCTCTACGCAGCGGATATGGAATTGTTTTTCAAGCTCTTGCATAATCAATAACTCCTTATCATATAGTCTTGCACCTTATAATATACAATATTCCGGGGCAAAGGGCAAACAATTTCTTCTGCTGAAAAATTCTTTGGCGTTCTGCACGAAAAGGGGCTTTTTGATTTGTGAATTCTATCAAAACAGGGTGATCTGGCTGGTATCCGGCAGTGCTCCGAAGGCACCGGCTGCACGCAGATTCTCGATATGGGTCTTGGAGACCTTGGGACAGGCACGGGCGAACTCCTCCACGGAGATGAAGGTCTTGCCCTCTCTGCCGTTTACAATATCCCAGGCCGCCGTCTCGCCCAGACCGGACACGGCCACAAAGGGCGGCAGCAGCTTGCCATCCTGAATGACAAATCTGGTGGCTTCTGAGCGGTAGAGATCCATAGGCGCAAAGCTAAGACCACGGAGGTAGAACTCATAGCAAACCTCTAAGGTGGTCAGCAGGTCATCGTCCTTGCCCGTGCGCTCGGGGCTGGAGGTAATGCGCTTGATATTGGCCTTGACTTCCTCCATGCCCTGGGTCATCATGGCGGCATCGAAGCCGTCCTTCTGGCTGCGGCGGTAGAAATAGGCTGCATAGTAGGCCAGGGGCTCATGGACCTTAAACCAGGCAATGCGGAAGGCCATCATAACATAGGCAGCGGCATGGGCCTTGGGGAAGAGATACTTGATCTTCTTGCAGGAGCCGATGTACCACTCGGGCACACCTGCCTTCTGCATCTCCTCCTCTGCCCCCTCGGGCAGGCCCTTGCCCTTACGCACCATCTCCATGATCTTAAAGGCACGGGTCTCGGGGATGCCGCACTTGATGAGGTAGATCATAATATCGTCACGGCAGCCGATGGCCTGGGATACGGTAGCTGTGCCGCTGACGATCAGATCCTTGGCATTTCCCAGCCACACGTCGGTACCGTGGGAGAAGCCGGACAGACGGATCAGGGTATCGAATTGGGTGGGCTTGGTATCCATCAGCATACCACGGGTGAAGCCCGTGCCAAACTCGGGGATGCCCACAGAGCCTACGGGGCCCAAGATGGGGTCATTTTCGTAGCCCAGCACCTTGCTGGAGGTGAAGATGGACATCGTGTCCTTATCGTCTAAGGGGATGGTCTTGGCATCCACGCCGGTCATATCCTCCATCATGCGGATCATGGTGGGGTCATCATGGCCCAGCATATCCAGCTTCAGGACGTTCTCCTCCATGCAGTGGTATTCAAAATGGGTGGTGATGATATCGGTATTGACATCATCGGCGGGGTGCTGCACCGGGCAGAAGTCCCAGATCTCGTTCTCCGCCGGGATGACCACCAGACCGCCGGGGTGCTGGCCGGAGGTACGGCGCACATCCACACAGCCTGCGGCAAGGCGGTTTTCCTCGGCACGGCTCACGCTGAGCCCCCGCTCCGACAGATATTTCTTGACATAGCCGAAGGCGGTCTTCTCTGCTACGGTGCTGATGGTACCGGCACGGAACACATGGCTGGCACCGAACAGCTCGATGCAGTAGGCATGGGCTCTGGCCTGATACTCGCCGGAGAAATTCAGGTCGATATCGGGCAGCTTATCGCCGCCGAAGCCCAGGAAGGTCTCAAAGGGGATATTGAAGCCGTCCTTCACCAGAGGCGCACCGCACTCCGGACAGGTGGCATCGGGCAGGTCAGCGCCGCAGTTGCAGTCCTCAGGCACTTCAAAGGTGCAATATTTGCATTCCGGGCAGCGGTAGTGGGCAGGCAGAGAGTTGACCTCGGTGATATCGGACATATAGGCCACTAGGGAGGAGCCCACAGAGCCACGGGAGCCCACTAAGTAGCCATGCTCCAGGGAGTTTTTCACCAGCTTCTGGGCGGACATATAGATCACGTCATAGTGCGAGGAGATAATACCGTTCAGCTCCGCCTCCACACGCTTGACCACGATCTCCGGAGGATTCTCGCCATAGAGACGGTGCATCTTGCTATAGACCAGATTCTTCAGCTCCTCCTCTGAGTTTTCGATCTTGGGAGGAAACAGATTATGGGGCAGAGGGCGAACCGAGTCGCACATATCTGCGATCAGATTGGGATTGGTGACCACCACCTCATAGGCTTTTTCAGCTCCCAGATAGGAGAATTCCTCCAGCATCTCGTCGGTGGTGCGGAAGTAGAGGGGATTTTCACGGTCACAATCGTCGAAGCCCTTGCTGGCTAAGAGAATGCGGCGGTAGATCTCATCCTCGGGGTTTAAGAAATGCACATCGCCGGTGGCGCAGACGGGCTTGCCCATCTCCTCGCCCAGGCGGACAATGGTACGGTTAAATTCACGAAGCTGCTCCTCGCTCTCTGCCAGGCCCTTCTCCAGCATAAAGCGGTTGTTGCTCAGAGGCTGGATCTCCAGGAAATCATAGAAGGAGGCAATGCGTTTCAATTCTGCCCAGCTCTTATGCTCCAGCACCGCCTGAAACAGCTCACCGGCCTCGCAGGCAGAGCCGATGATCAGGCCCTCACGGAGGCGCAGCAGCTCGGACTTGGGCATACGGGGATTGCGCTTGAAATACTTCAGATTGGCGTCGGACAGCAGATGGTAGAGATTCCGCAGGCCCTGCTGGTTCTTGGCAAAGAGCAGAATATGGCGACTCTTGCGGTCAAAGATCCGGTGACCGGCACGGAGGTGGGTCATGGCCTCGTTGATCTCTGCCACGGAGGTCAGGCCACGCTCCTTCAGCATTTGGGCAAAGCGCAGGTACAGATGGCCGCAGGTCAGCGCATCATCAGAGGCCCTGTGGTGGTTAAACTCCGGCAGCCCCAGGGCATCGGCCACAATATTCAGCTTGTGCTTGTTCAGCTGGGACAGCAGATTCTGAGACAGGATCAGGGTATCGATGGAGGTGGGGTTGAAGGGGATGCCCAGCTTCTGGCAGGCAGCGGTGACAAAGCCGATATCAAAGTCCGCATTGTGGGCAATGAGGGGGCGGTCGCCGCAGAATTCCAGGAACTTGGGCAGCACCTCGGATATATCGGGAGCGCCTTTCAGCATCTCATCGGTGATACCGGTGAGCTCAATATTCTTGGGATCCAGCTTCCGCTTTGGATCCACGAAGGTCTGGAAGGTATCCACCACTTCCCCATTCCGCAGGAGAACGGCACCGATCTCGGTGATCACATCCTTAACCGCAGACAGGCCGGTGGTCTCCAGGTCAAAGGCGATGAATTCGCCGTCTAAGGACAGGTCACGCTCTCCATGGACGACCACACGGTCATCTACGTCATTGACATAGTAGCCCTCGCAGCCGTAGAGGATCTTGATGGGCTTGTCCGTCCCGGCCACGGTGGTTTTGGAGGCCTTCATGGCATCGGGGAAGGAGGCGCAGCAGCCATGGTCGGTGATGCCGATGGCTCTGTGGCCCCAGCGCCCGGCCGTCGCCACAGCTTCGGCTGTCCGGGTCAGGGCATCCATGGAGGACATGGTGGTATGCAGGTGGAGCTCCACACGCTTCCCCTCGGGAGCGCTGTCCTGACGGGCAGGTGCAGAGGCCTTCTGAATGGCATAGGGACGGATCACCAGCTCCTTGGTATAGTTGTCATAGTCGATCTTGCCCTGAAGCCGCACCCAGGCACCGGGCTTCTTGATGGCATCGGTAATGGGTTTGCCCGCATCGCCACGGAAGAAATCGGAGACATGGACAGAGCCGGTATAATCCGTCATATCAAAGCCCACGATGGTGGCGGCACCCTTATTGATCTCCCGGTGCTCTACGGCAAAGATCTTACCCTCCACGATCACACGCTCGCCCTGGCGATCCAGGACGATATCCTTCATGAGGTTGACAGAGCCCTTAAAGGGCTTGCCGAAGATCATATTATCCGAAGCGGGCTTCTTGGCTTTGTCGCTTTCGGAGCTAAATTTGGCAGCAGGAACCTCCTTCATAGCCTGGCGGCGCAGCTGCTCCGTCTGGGCAAAGAGCTCCTCGGGGCTCTTTTCATGGCCGCTGACTACGGTGATCCTGGTGGTGAGCTGAAACGCATCCTGCAGATACTGCTCCACCGCAGCAAGGTGGGGCAGCAGCTGATCTTTGCCGTTGGCAGCCAGATGGAGCGTGCTCTCCCCTGCTGCCAGCTCCCAGCGGCAGCCTGCCAAAATGGCTGCAGAGGGGGAATAGCGGGCGGTCAGGAGCTGATTCAGATCCTGGGGCTTGACCTCCGGCAGCAGCTGCTGGGCAAAGTGGGGATAAAGATGCACACGGCGCAGGCCGTAGCAGCCCGCAAGCTCCTGCTCTGCCTGGTGGACAAGGAGGGGCGAAACATAGCTTTCGCACGCCAAAACCAGGTGGATCTCCTTCTCCTCCCGGTCAAAATCCCCATGACAAACCGCCGCCTGCTCTAAAAGGGCACGCAGCGGTTCATTGGGTCGGTATTCAAAAAACATTTCCAGCAAGGGGAACGGTTTGCTCATGGTTGACTCCTATAGTTTCTCTATGTAGCGCAGCAGGGCGGGCAGCAGCTCCTCATAGGGCAGCTTCTCCACGGGCTCTCCTTTGATAAAGATCACACCGCAGCCATCGCCGCCGGCAATGCCGATATCCGCCTCACGGGCCTCGCCGGGTCCATTGACCACGCAGCCCATAACCGCTACCGTCAATTCCTTTTTACAATCTCTCAGTTCTTCTTCCACCCGATTGGCCAGGCCGATCAGGTCGATCTTGGTTCTGCCGCAGGTGGGGCAGGATACCAGATCCACGCCTTCTTTCCGCAGACCGGCGGCCTTCAGAATCGCCTTGCCTGCCACGATCTCCCGGACAGGGTCAGCGGTCAGGGACACCCGGAGGGTATCGCCGATGCCCATGCACAGCAGGCCACCGATGCCCATGGCGGACTTGATGGTGCCCATATACTCGGTGCCGGTCTCGGTGACACCGATGTGCAGGGGGTAATCGGACTTCTCATGCATCAGGCGGTAGGCCTGCATCATCAGAGGCACGGAGCTGGACTTCATGGAAACGCAGATGTCATAGAAGCCGTATTTCTCCAGAAGCGCAATATGGGAAAAGGCGCTCTCTACCAGAGCCTCTGGGGTGGGATGGCCGTATTTGCGCAGCAGCTCCTTATCCAGAGAACCGCCGTTGACACCGATGCGGATGGGGATTTTATGCATCTTGCAGCAGGCCACTACCGCCTTCACCCGCTCCTCGGAGCCGATATTGCCGGGGTTGATGCGGATCTTGGCTGCGCCACCCTCGGCAGCGGCGATAGCCAGGCGGTAGTCAAAGTGGATATCCGCAACCAGCGGAAGGGGCGAGCGCAGGGCAATCTGATGGAAGCCATCAGCGGCCTCCATATCCAAAACTGCCAGGCGGGCGATCTCGCAGCCGGCGGTCTTCAGCCGCTTCAGCTGCTCTAAGCTGCCCTCCACGTCGGTGGTGGCAGTATTGAGCATAGACTGGATAGAGACCGGGGCACCGCCGCCGATCTTCACACCGCCTACATCGATCTGTCTTGTCATAGCTACCTCCTATTGAAAGAGCTGGAATACATCCTTAAAGGTGATCAAGGCGATCAGCGCCAAAAGCAGGATCATAAATGTGCCGTTGATATAAGCCTCATACTTGGGGTTCAGCTTTCTGCCGATGATCTTCTCGATCAGGGTAGTCAGAAGCAGGGTCACCACTCTGCCACCGTCCAGGGCGGGAATGGGCAGCAGATTCATCACCGCCAGGTTGATCGCAATGAAGCCGAAGAGATAGAGCACATTGGAAAGGCCAATGCCCACGGTCTCAGACTCCACACCCTGCTCCACCACAACGCCCACAATGCCCACCGGGCCGGACATATCCTTCACGCTGGCTCTGCCGTTAAAGAGATCGCCAATGCTCATGGGAACCATACGGACGAAGTCGATGCAGTTATTCCAGCTATAGGAAAGGACGCTGCCAAAGGTTTTTTCTTCAGCGCTGATGGTGAAGCCATAACGGGCAACGCCGTCCTCTCCCACATAGTCCCGCTGCATGGGAACATCTTCCAGATAGACCTTCTCGCCGTTCCGGATCACCGTGATATCATGGAACCCATCGGTGTCACGATCCAGCAAGAGGGTGATATCCTGCTGGATATAGACCCGTCGACCGTCGATCTCATAGAAGCTGTCCCCTACCTGAATGTGCTGGGCGAAGGGGCGCTCCGGGGCAATCTCCGCAACCTGACGGGAGGGAATAAAGGAAAAGGTAAAGGCGACCAAAAGGAGCAAAATCAAAAAGCCTGCCACAAAGTTCATGAAAGAGCCTGCCACCAGGATAATGAGCTTCTTCCAGAGCTTGGCTCTGCCGAAGGCACGGGGGTCGTCGCTGTCTCCGTCCTCGCCCTCCATGGCGCAGTAGCCGCCGATGGGGATGCAGCGCAGAGCGTAGAGGGTCTCCCCTTTCTGCTTTTTCCAGATGGCGGGGCCCATAAAGAGAGCAAATTCATTGACCCGAACGCCGGAGAGCTTGGCGGTGATGAAGTGGCCGAACTCATGGACGAGGATCAAAAGGCCAAAAAGCAAAATGGCAACGATGATATAGAAAACTGTCAATTTTTACACCTCACAAGGAACGGCAAACCGCCTGTCTTGCGGCCTGGTCTGCCTGAAGGATCTCTTCCAGATCCGGAGTTTGGATAAAGGGAACGGTATCCATAGCCTTCTGCACCAGGCGGGGGATATCGTAGAAGCCGATGGCATCCTGCAGATACAGGGCTACCGCTGCCTCGTTGGCACCGTTGAGCACGGGGCAGGCCGTGCCGCCCATAAGCGCCGCCTGCCGTGCCAAAGCCAGGCAGGGGAAATTCTCCACATCGGGCTCATGGAAGGTCAGAGGGCCGCAGGTCAGCAGATCCAGGGGCGCTGCGGGGTTCTCTGCCCGATCGGGATAGGTCATGGCAAGGCGGACGGGCACACGCATATCCGGCACACCCAGCTGCGCCATGACAGCACCGTCCACAAACTCCACCAGAGAGTGGATGATGCTCTGGCGGTGGATGACCACATCCACCTGGGAAAGGGGCAGGTCATACAGGCGCATGGCCTCGATGACCTCCAGACCCTTATTCATTAGTGTAGCACAGTCGATGGTGATTTTATGCCCCATTTTCCAGTTGGGATGGCGCAGGGCATCGGCCTTGGTCACGGTTTCCAGTTCCTGACGAGTCTTTCCGAAGAAGGGGCCACCGGAGCAGGTCAGGATCAGGCGGCGGATCTCCTCTTTGCTGCGGCTTCCCATGAGGCACTGGAAAATGGCAGAATGCTCGGAGTCCACGGGGATGATCTCCGCACCGCACTCCTTCGCTGCCTGCATCACCAATTCACCGGCGCAGACCAGGGTCTCCTTATTGGCCAGGGCAATGCGCTTTTTCTTGCGGATGGCGGCCAGGGTGGGCTTCAGGCCCAGCATACCCACTACGGCGGTGACCACCGTGTCGGCCTGCTCCTGCTCGGCGGCAGCGATGAGCCCCTCCATGCCCCAGAGGACACGGATGGGAAGATCCTCTATGGCATCCTTCAGGGCTTTGGCAGAGGCTTCGTCTGCCATCACCGCCAGCTCCGGCAGGAACTGCCTGCACTGCCGGGCCATACGCTCTACATTGGTCCCCGCAGTCAAGGCGGTGACCTTGATCTCCGGCATCTGCTCTACCACCTCCAGGGTCTGGCGGCCGATGGAGCCGGTACTGCCTAAAATGGATAAATACTTCGTCATATCACTTCACCGCAAAGGGGATCAGAAGCAGCAGGGCTTCCGCAATGGGGGCGCAGATCATGGTGCTGTCGAAGCGATCCAGGATGCCGCCGTGGCCGGGGAAGAGGTTGCCGTAGTCCTTGATGCCCACCTGACGCTTGGCAACAGAGAAGGTCAAATCGCCCAGCATGGAGCCGAAGGCACCCACAAGGCCGTAGATGGCGGCATAGAAATAGTTGACCTGGGTAAAGCCGAAGCACTTGTTCAGGATCACGGTATAGAGGATCATGCCCAGGATATTCAGAATCACGCCGCCAATGGCGCCCTCCACGGTCTTCTTGGGGCTGATGACAGGGGCCAGCTTATGCTTGCCGAAGGCACGGCCTGCAAAATAGGCACCGCTGTCGGCCACCATGGAGATGATAAAGGCCACCAGGATGTAGTAAACACCCTCTTCCATACCACGCAGGCGCACCAGAGCGCCCATGAGGAAGGGGTAGATCAGGCCGCTGAAGAGGGCCACGCAGAGGGAGGAGAATTTGATCTCCTTATGCCCGGCCAGCAGCTCGCAGAAGAGGAGGCTTCCAAAGAGGAACACCGCCAAAAGCATACTTGCCCAGAGGATCTCTCCGGAGAAGATGCTGCAGGCCTCGCACCAGGACCACATGACCACAAAGGCAGCCATGAGGGCGGTATAGACCACGATCCGCTTATGCTTCAGAAGCCCTGTGCGCCAGAGCATCTCGTAAGCAGCGATCATACAGGCCAGAGCGAAGAGGATCGCCGTGGCAACAGGGGGCAGCAGGAAAACCACCGCCAGAAGCAGAGGCAGGCCCACCACCGCCGTAAGAATACGAACCAGCATTATTTCGCACCTCCAAAGCGCCGATTGCGCTTATTGTAAGCATCGATGGCCTCGTCCAGCTCCTTGGGGCCGAACTGGGGCCAGAGCACATCAGTAAAATAGTATTCCGCATAGGCCGACTGCCATAACAGGAAATTGGATGTGCGCATCTCGCCGCCGGGACGGATGACCAGCTCGGGATCCGGCACACCGGCGGAGTACATCAGGTCGGAGAAGCGCTCCTCCGTGAGATCCTCGGGCTTGCACTTGCCCTCCAGGCAGTCACGGGCGAACTGCCGGGCCGCCCGAACCATCTCGGCTCTGCCGCCGTAGTTCAGGCAGAAATTCACCTGCACACCGGCATATTTCTTTGAGCGCTCCATGGCGGTTTTCGCCTCTTCCTGAAGCTCGGGAGACAGACGGCTCAGGTCGCCGAAAAAGTAAAAGCGCACCTGGTTCTTATCCATATCCCGGATGGCCTCCCGGAGATACTTCTCCAGAAGCTCCATAATGGCGCTGACCTCCTCCTCGGAGCGTTTCCAGTTCTCCGTGGAAAAGGCATAGACCGTCAGATATTTTAAGCCAATGGACTTGGCATAATTTGCAATGGTACGGAAAGCCTCCGCCCCCACCTTATGGCCTGCCTGGCGGGGCAGACCACGCTTCTTGGCCCAGCGGCCGTTGCCATCCATGACGATGGCGATATGGGTGGGGATATGACGGGGCTCTTTGGGCTTCTTCTTTCCAAACAGCATAGCGTACTCCACAATATAGGAATGTTCAAGACTGCACCACAATGGGGATGCAGTCTTGAACCCTTCCGAGATGGCTCAGGCCCTCTGGGATCAGAGTTCCATAAGCTCCTTTTCTTTTACTGCGCAGGCCTCGTCGACCTTCTTGACATACTTGTCGGTGATCTCCTGCAGATCCTTCTCGGCCTTCTTCTGGTCGTCCTCGGTGATCTGGGAGTCCTTCTTCAGCTTCTTGATATAGTCCATGGCATCACGGCGGATATTGCGGACGGCAACCTTGGCCTCCTCGCCGTACTTCTTGACCTGCTTGGCCAGCTCACGGCGGCGCTCCTCGGTCAGCTGGGGGAAGACCAGACGGATGACTCTGCCGTCATTCTGGGGGTTGATGCCCAGGTCGGAGACCTGGATAGCCTTCTCGATCTTCTTTAAGAGGCTGCCGTCCCAGGGCTGGATCACCAGGGTACGGGCATCGGGAGAGGAAATGGTACCCACCTGACCGATGGGGGTATCCACACCGTAATACTCCACAGAGATGCGGTCAAGCACACGGGCGTTGGCTCTGCCTGCACGGATGGCGCCGAAGTCCTCCTGCAGGATCACCAGGGTCTTGTCCATTTTTCTGGTAAACTCCTTAAAATCCACTGCCATTTTTAGTTTTCCTCCTTAACTACTGTTCCGATTTTTTCGCCCATCACCACACGCAGGATGTTCTCAGGATCCTTCAGCGCAAAGAGAATGATGGGAAT
>JAFQCY010000089.1 GCA_017399355.1 Oscillospiraceae bacterium | reverse complement strand
GCTGCAAGCGCCGGGGACAATGACGATCTCGTTCTGGCTGGTATTCTCATCCACCATGATCAGGGCGATGCCCGTAGCGACCTCGTCGCTATAGAAGAGATAATCCTTGGACAGGCCGACCTCATCCATGGCATCGGTGGCAACCTTGCCCATGGAGTCTCTGCCCAGCTTGGTGATCATGACCACATTACCGCCGGCTTTATGAGCGGCGATGCCCTGATTGAAGCCCTTGCCGCCGGCACCCTGCTTGAAGAAGCTGCCCTTGACGGTCTCAGCGGGAGCGGGAAGATGAGGGGTTCTTGCCATCAGATCGACTACAAAGCTGCCAAATACAGTTACTTTCTGTTTCAATGTGATTACCTCCTGAAAATTTATATAAATGGATGAACCTGCTTATTTGGAAGGCATTTGCTCAGAGCCACGGAGCACCAGCTCTGTGGGAAGGCAGATCCTTGTACCTTTTTCCGGGATCTCACGGGAATCGAAGCGGCGCATCAAAAGTCGCATAGCCTGCTCCCCCATCTGGGGAACATCACGGATCACTGCAGAGATGTTATAATTGAGCCAGCCCAGCTCCTCGATATTGTCAAAGCCGAAGAGGGCCATATCCACACCGGGCTGTATCTTCCGCTCGCCGAAAGCCTTTAAGCAGCCGTAGGTGGTCATATTGTTGGAAGCGAAGATGGCCGTGGGAGGCTCGGGCAGGTCGCACAGGGCCAGGGTATGCTCGTATGCGCAGTTGACCATGAAGTCGCCCTTGCAGATATAGGAGGGATTCAGAGCAATCCCATGCTCCTCCAGGGCTCTGCAGTAGCCACGCAGACGCTCTCTGCCGGGACGGGAATCATCGGGGCCGGTGATGATGGCGATCTTGCGATGGCCCCGGCGGATCAGCTCCGATACAGCACGGTAGACACCCTCGTCGTCATCGGTGACCACACGGTCAAAGACGGTGCTGTCCACTTCACGGTCCAAAAGCACCACCGGGATCCCCAGAGACTGGAAATTATGCAGCCGCTCCTGGGTCACGGTATCCTGGCAGGAGACGGGGGTAATGATGATACCACGGAGCCGATGCTCCCGCATGGTCTCCAGTACACGGTGCTCACGCTCGGAGCTCTCGTCTGTGCCAAATAAGAAAATATTCAGCCCCATCTCGTCCGCCGCCCGGGTAATGCCCTGGAGCAAACGGGAGAAGAAGGGGTTATTGATATCGGGAATCACCACACCTACGGAGGTGGAGGTGGAGGTGCTCAAGCTTCTGGCTGCATTATTGGGAACATAATTCAGCTTTGCCACTGCATCCAGCACACGCTGTCTGCTCTTCTCGCTGACCGTGCAGCTGCGGTTCATCACACGGGAAACCGTCGCAATGGAAACGCCGGCTTCTTTGGCGATCTCATAAATATTTGCTTCCTGTTTGATCATTCTGCAACAGCTCATTTCCGAAAATGTAACCGCTTACATCTGTTTCTAATCACAAGATAATCTATTTTCTTTCCAATGTCAATAGGGCAAAAATAACTTTGGAGAAATGGACAATTCCTAAGGATACAAGTTGGGCATAATTCACAATAGCCGGGGGCAATCTGCCCCCGGCTATCATAATAATCACAATATTTCCAGACTGAAAACGCTTACATTCTGCGACTTCACAAAGAAACTTGTTTGTGGCAAAGCCCTTGGATCACCCCGTGATCAGCGCTGCGCAGGGCAGGTTTTCGATCCAGGCGCAGACCTTCCGCCACTCGTCCAGCTTGTGGTTCTTTCGGCTGCGATAAATATTGGCCAGCACCTCATAATTGAGCATGACCGTACGCTTCTGGTTGTAAGAAGTGGGCAGAAGCTGGATCATCTGCCACCAGTCCTCCTTGTCCTTGGAAGCGAGAAAGGCCTCTCTGGCGGCGTTCAGCTGGGCCACGGTGGCCTGCAGGCCGCTGAGATAAGGCTCCTTCAGATGCTCGCAGCTGAAATCCTCCAGGGTAAATTCCTTGGCATGGATCTTGTGCATGGTGGAGCAGGAATTGGCCACAGTACCCACCTTATAGGTGTCAAACTCCTTCCACCAATATAAAGGCGCCGTAAGATCCACATACACCGCCAGCATCCGCAGGTACTTGCGATGCTCTGTACCGGCCTTGGCCAGGCGGCTCATCAGATCCAGATCCGACTCCCCTACCTCCGGGATCTCTCCGCAGGAGAACTCCGTATCGGACTTTGCCCAGCTGTTCATGGGATTGCGCATACCACGGATGGCAGCCTCCCAGCCCATAATCTCGGTTTTTTCAATCAGGATCATCGTTCTCTCTCCTTCTGTCTGTTTCTTTGAAAACGGATTTTTACATAGCGTTCGGCCTCGGCCAGGATGTCGGCGGTGCTTTCCCCAAGAGCCCTGCGCAGGTAGCTTTGCTCCTGCTCTGCTGCCGGGCCGTGGTACACCCGATAGGCACCGGCATCGCTGCCTGCACCGATCCTTGCCCTCCTTTGGGCGGCAAAGGCCACCTTCTCCAGCTGGGTATCCAGCAGCGGGCGCAGCACTTCATCGGGAAAACGGCCGTCTCCCAGGAGGTTGCCGATGGTGGACAGGGTGGGCACCCAGAGCGTTCTCCCCTCGGCCAGGGCGCAAAGACATTCCTCAGATAAGAATGCGCCATGCTCCACAGACTCCACCCCGGCCTGTACTGCAGGCAGGACAGCAGCATCGCCATTGGCATGGACCATCACACTGAAGCCCCGGTCATGGGCCGCTTCGATCAAAAAGCGGATCTCCTCCGGCTCCAGGGCAGGCTCCGTCAGGCTGTTTGGCCTGGAGAAGTCGATGAGGCCGGAGATCATCAGCTTGATAAAGTCTGCCTTTCGGGCCTCCGCCGCATCCAAAAGTTCCAGGTAGGAGCGGTGATCTGTATAGCTTCTCCCAACAATTGCGCCGTAATGCCCCTGCTTATGAATGGGAAAGGCGGGGCAGCGGTAGTCAATGCCATACTCCGGCGCCAGCTCCCTGGCCCGGAGCGCAACCCCCAGATGATCTCCGCCATCCCGAAGAAGGCGGATGCCACGGTTCGCATAGTCCTGTAGCCGTTCCCGGATCCAGGTCTCTGCGGGAGCAACGCTGTGGCGCTGCACCGCCTGCCTGTAATTCAGCCCATCCATGAGCATATGCATATGCAGATCCGAGGTCACGGGCCACACTTCCTTTCTCCCCTGATTATAGCGGTTTTTGCCGCAAATTACAAGCCCCATTCCCCCGCTACAAAAGTTTCCTTAGGCACTTCCATTTTATATAAAAAAGAGGTATAATACAAGATAGACTAATTTTTGATCGAGGATACTTTATGAAACGAATCGTCAGTATGCAGGATCTCTCCTGCGTAGGCAAGTGCTCTTTGAGCATTGCCCTGCCCGTTCTTGCGGCTATGGGCATTGAGTGCGCCTGCCTGCCCACCCAGCTGCTTTCCGCCCACACGGTGTTTGAGGGCTTCTACAGCCGGGATCTTTCCGATAGCTTCGCCCCCATCACCCGGCATTGGGACGAGACGGGGCTGGAATTTGACGGGATATACACCGGATTTTTAGGCAGCACCGCCCAGGTGGAGGCCGCCCGGGGGCTGGTGGAAAAATTCCGCCGGGAGGGAAAGCTCTGCTTTGTAGACCCCGTTATGGCCGATCAGGGTGCGCTGTACCACGGCATTGATCCCGCCCTGCCCGAGGCCATGACCGCCCTGTGCAAAAGCGCCAGGATCATCACCCCCAATATCACCGAGGCCTGCCTCCTCACCGGGACAGACTACCGCAGCAGCCACGATACCGCCTATATCCATCACCTGCTGGAGGGACTTTTGAAGCTGGGAGTGGAGACCGCCATCGTCACCGGTATCCACACAGACTCTGCCCATATGGGCGTTGCCGCCATGGGCCAAAATACAGAGCCGGTTTTCCATTTCACCCACCATATTCCCGGCCTGTTCCACGGTGCCGGTGATCTCTTTGCCGCCACCTGCGTTGGTGCTCTGCTCCTGGGCTACAGCGCTGCCGACAGCATCCGCCTTGCTGCGGATTACGTCTTCTCCACCATCCGCACCACCGCCGCAGACCCCGATGCCCGCTGGTACGGCGTGAATTTTGAGCAGACCCTGCCTGAGCTGCTGGCTCGCCTGGGCAAGGTGATCCGAAAGGAGGAAGAAGGATGAGATACGATCTTGCAGCGCCCCGGCACAAGCGGCTGCCCCTGTTTTGCAGCTTTGCGCTGCCCTTTGTGATCGCCTGCATTGCCTATGCCTTCCTGGGGCTGTACCCCGTGGGCGACTATCAGCTGCTGGCCCATGACCAGTGGCACCAGTATTACCCCTTCTTTGTCTCCTTCCGGGAGAAGCTTATGGGCGGCGGCTCCCTGCAATACACCTGGGATGTGGGTATGGGCACAGGCTATGCCTCCCTCTTCGCCTACTATCTGGCCAGTCCCCTGAATCTGCTGTCCGTTCTGGTGCCCTCGGCCTGGCTGCGGGAGTATTTCGCCCTGATGACGGTGCTGAAATTCTCCTTTGCGGGGCTGTTCTTCGGGGTATTCCTGCGCACCGCCTTCCGCAAGAATGATATGAGCATCCCCTTCTTCGCCCTGATGTATGCCTTCTGCGCCTGGTCAGGGGGCTATGCCTGGAATATCATCTGGCTGGATACCTTTGCGCTGATGCCCCTGCTCATAGCCGGGACGGTCAGCCTGCTCCGGGAGGGTCGATTCCGGATGTACGTTTCAGCCCTGGCCCTCTGCCTCTGGACCAACTACTATATTGCCTTTTTCTGCTGCATTTTCGTGCTGCTCTGCTTCTTTGGCTACTGCATCATCCGCTGGGCAGGCTTCTTCAATTTCCTCTCCCGGTTCCTCCGCATTGGCCTGTGTACCCTTTTGGGTGTTGGCCTGGCGGCCGTGCTGCTGCTGCCTACCCTCCTGGCTATGGAGACCACCTATTCCGCTACAGGGAAGGATTTCCAATTCCTGGCCCTGAATATCGTCTCGGATGCCGGGGGCAGGATCCCCGAGGGCGGGACGATCTGGGATCTGCTGAAAACCGAGACCCTTCCCGGCATTCTCAACGGCACCCGGCAGGTGCTGAACAACCTGCTGCCCGGACGGGAGCTGACCTCCTTTGATCAGAAGCTCCCCAATCTCTACTGCAGCTTCACCGCCGTGATGCTGATGATCTACGGCTTCTTTACCAAGAAGATCTCCCTGCGGGAAAAGCTCTTCAACCTCTTTTTGGTGATCCTCCTGTTGCTGAGCTTCCTGATCCGGGGGCTGGACTATATCTGGCACGGCTTCCACTTCCCCAATATGCTCTATTTCCGCTTTAGCTTCCTTTTCAGCTTTGTGGTCATCGCCGCTGCCTACCGCACCTATACCTGCCTGGGCAGCATCAAAAAATGGTATATTTTGGCGCTGCTGCCCCTGAGCGCAGCCTTCCTGGTGAACTATCTCTTCACCGAGGAGAAGCCCGATATCAAGGTCATGGTATTCGGCACCATTGTGATCCTCAGCATCATAACCGTGCTGCTGCTTCACGGCAAACAGAAGGCCCAAAAGCGTGTGGCCTCCTTTGGTCTTTTCGTGCTGATCACCAGCGAAATGGTGCTTTGCTTCGGGATGTCGGTGGCGCAGATCGGCCGCACCACCCGGAGCATCTATCCCAAGGAAGCCCTCTATGTTCAGGCGCTGCTGGACTACGCCGAGCAGCAGGAGGCCGGAGAAAATCTCTTCTACCGCACGGAGGTCACGGCAACTCAAACTCTGAATGATGCCGCTCTGAACGGTTACCGGGGTGTGAGCATCTTCACCTCCTCTGCCAATGTGAATTTTAACCGCTATGTCCGCTCCCTGGGCGTATCCTCCTGGCCGGGCAGTAACCGCTACTGTTACTACGAATCCTCCCCCTTCTCCAATACAATGCTGGGCCTGAAATACCTCATCGACCGGGACGGCAACCATCTGAACACAGACTATAATCTCTGCATTGCCACCTCCGGCGATGTAAATCTGCTGGAGAATACCGCCTATATCTCCACCGGCTTTATGACGGGCAGCGAATTTGGCGACTTTGTCTCCGCTTATGTCAGCAACAATCTCAATGACCCCTTCCGGGATCAGAATGAGATGTTCACCTTGGCCACAGAGCAAAAGAATGACCTGTACCGTTTCCTGAAGGTGCAGGACTACAGTGGGCCGGAGGATGCCTCTCTGACAGAAAAGTCTGAGGGCAAATTCGGCTATTCCACCAAGGAGGCCGCTGAAACCGCTACCTTCAGCATCACCTACGTTGCGGATCAAAGCGGCCTGTTCTGCGGCAGCTGCAATAATCCCAGCGGTCTGGACAAGTTCAAGATCTATGTCAACGATTCCTATGTCTGCTCCTATAACACCAAGGCCCGCTCCATTTTCACCATCGGCAGCCTGCAGGCCGGAGATGAGATCCGCTATGAGTTTGCGGTAAAGAAGGACTATAGCGGAACCATCTACACCACCGCCGCCCGAATGGATGACGAGACCTTCCGGGCCGGTCTCTCCCAGCTGGCAGACGAGCCCTGGGTGATCACAGAGTTCTCCGACACCCACTTCAAAGGCACGGTAGAAGTGCTGAAGGATGGCTTCTTCTACACCTCGATCCCCTATGAGCCCGGCTGGCGTGCCTGGGTAGACGGGACGGAGGTCCCTCTGGCCGAAGGCTACGACCCCACCTCCGACGAGGTCAAGACCTCCGATGCGGTGATCTCCTTCCCCCTGAGCAAGGGCAGCCATGAGATCGTACTGGAGTACGAGACCCCGGGGCTGAAGCTGGGTGCGGCGGTCTCCGGTGTATGCCTGCTGCTGTTTTTGGCGCTGGTGATCCTGCTACGGAAGCGGCCGGTTCTTCTGCCGGACAAGGACTCCCGCCGGGAATACGACTATGTCCCCGCTCCCGAGGAAGAGGAGGAGCCCGAAGCACCGCCTCTTGAGGAATCCAATATGCCCGAATTCACTCTGGAGGAGATCCTTCTGGAGCACGCCGCTATGGATGCGCTGCAGGAGGAGGACAGCTCTCCGGAAGAGCTTCCCGATCTGATCCCGGAGGAGCTGAAGCTTCCGGAATTCCCGGGAGAGC
>JAFQCY010000011.1 GCA_017399355.1 Oscillospiraceae bacterium | reverse complement strand
ATCCGGGGCAGTGCCAAAAGGAGAACGGATTGCACCCGCAAGGGGTACGCCGCATCTGTAGCGCTCCTTCGTCGCTGACAGCTGCGCAGCCACACCAGTCTGCGGACTGGTTCGCAATGACATACGAGGGACGGGACATAGTTTCACAAACGGTCTGTGGTTCGCAATGACAGCCGTGGTACGGCAGTTCCCATGATCCGGGGCAGTGCCAAAAGGAGGACGGATCGCCCCTGTAAGGGAGAGAAGCCCCCACCTGTAGCGCTTATTCCCCCGTGAAGCTGCTGCAGTAGGGCCGCAGGGGGCAGGCTCCGCACCTGGGGCTTCTGGCGGTGCAGATCTCCCGTCCGAAGAGGACGATCCTGTGGCAGAAATCGTTGCTCTCCTCCGGAGGCAGGATGGCCCGCAGCTGCCGCTCCACCTTCTCCGGCTCCTTCCCCTGAGCCAGGCCCAGGCGGTTGGAGATGCGGATGCAGTGGGTGTCGCAGACCACCGCAGGCTTGCCGTAGAGGTCGCCCAGGAGCAGGTTTGCGGTCTTGCGCCCCACCCCCGGGAGCTTCAGCAGGGTGTCCATATCGTCGGGAACCTTTCCGCCGTGCTCCCTCAGCAGGATGCCGCAGGCCTCCACAATGTCCTTGGCCTTCTGCCGGAAGAAGCCGCAGGAGTGGATATACGCCTCCACCTCCCGTACCTCCGCCGTGGCAAAGGCCTCCAGGCTGGGGAAGCGTGCAAAGAGAGCCGGGGTGACCAGATTCACCCGGGCATCGGTACACTGGGCCGCCAGACGGACGGCGATCATCAGCTCGTAGTCCTTCTCATAGCCCAGGGCGCAGAGCGAGTCCGGATAGCGTTCTTTTAGTATTTCAATAATCGGATGGACTTTGTCCATAGCATTCACCGCCTTTTCTCCATTTTATCATAAACCTCCACCAAAGGAAAGAGAGGATTTTCTGCCATGACCTGGGAAAGCTTATTACAGGAAGAATTTGCCAAGCCCCAATTCCGCAGGCTGCTGGAGCGTGTGGCGCAGAGCCGCAGAGATCGGGAGATCTATCCCCCGGCGGGCCAGGAGTTTCGGGCTCTGGAGCTGTGCCCGGCGGAGGCTGTCCGGGTGGTGATCCTGGGCCAGGATCCCTACCACGAGCCCGGCCAGGCCATGGGCCTGTCCTTCAGCGTGCCCGAGGGGACGGCCCTGCCCCCCTCCCTGCGCAATATCTACACCGAGCTGGCCTCCGACCTGAATATGGCCGCCCCCAAAAGCGGCGACCTGAGCCCCTGGGCAAGGCAGGGAGTGCTGCTTCTCAATACCGTCCTCACCGTGGAGCGGGGCAAGGCCAATAGCCATAGCCTCTGGGGCTGGCAGGACTTTACCGATGGCCTCATCGCCGCCCTGAACCGCCTGCCCCAGCCCATTGCCTTTGTGCTGTGGGGAGCCCAGGCCCAGAAAAAGGCCGCTCTGATCCGTACCGCCGCCCCCCGTCTGATCCTGAAAGCGCCTCACCCCAGCCCCTTGTCCTCCTACCGTGGCTTCTTCGGAAGCCGCCCCTTCTCCCGGATCAATGCCTTCCTGAAGGAGCAGGGAGAGCGTCCCATCTCCTGGTAAATAACGAAGCACCCTGCAGACTTCATCCTCTGCAGGGTGCGTTTTTAAGTTGTGTGGGAGTCACGAAGCACCTGCAGGCGGCTGATGCCGTAGTAGCGGAAGCAGGCCAGGGCGGCTTCGTCGATCTCCTCGCCGCAGACCAGCACCGGCACGGCGGGGGGACAGGTGACATTGGGCTCTGCCAGGATCCTGCCCCTGCAGGCCTCTGCCGCCAGGCTCTCCCTGGGGGCAAAGAGGGCCTCCTTCAGGCCCATCACCTGCCGGGGACGGGGCAGGGGAGGAGGCAGCCGGTCAATGGGGCTTCTCCGCTCCACGCTCAGGAGGGCCTCCGTCAGCCGCTCCATGGCGGCCTCCCCCTGGAGGGGGCTGAGCATGAAAACCAGGTGATCCGGGTCAGAGAATTCGCTGTAGATCCCCTTTCCCTCCAGCCGGGCGGCCAGGGCGCTGCCCTCCCAGCCCAGGGCCTTGGTCTTCAGGCAGAGCTTCATGGGCTCCCGGCTCAGGACTTCAAAGCCTGCCGCCTGCAGCCGCTCTTTGCTTTGTTCCACCGTGGGCAGGAAGGCCGCCAGGCGCCGGGGGAAGTCCTCCTCCAGCAGGGCATTGGCCCTGTCCAGAGACTCCAGGATCAGGTAAGAGGGGCTGGTAGAGGCGAAAAGCCCCAGGGCATCCTCTGCACCTTGGGCAAAGCAGGGGGGCGCTGTGTGGGAGATGTGCAGATAAGCTCCCCCCGTCAGCACCGGCAGGGTCTTGTGGGCAGAGTCGCAGCAGAGATCCGCTCCCAGATCCATGGGATGCCGGCTCTCCGGCAGAAAGCGCAGGTAAGCGCCGTGGGCATTATCCACCAGCAGCAGCATCTCCCGCTTGCGGCAGATGGCGCGGATGGCAGGCAGGTCGGCGGTCTGCCCCAAGTAGTCGGGGCTGGTCACATAGAGGGCCAAGGGCCGTTCCTCCAGCCGATCCAGCTGGGCCTCCAGCTCCCGGGGGCTGGGGCAGCAGCTGAGCAGATTCTCTCCCGCCCCGCCGTAGATCCAGCGGACGGGGATATCCAGCAGGGCGCAGCCGGTGACAAAGCTGCGGTGGGCATTGCGGCAGGCCGCTAAAAGGGGCCGCCTGCCCAGCTCCCCGGCATAGCGGCAGAGCAGAAACAGCATGGCCCGGATGCACAGGGTAGAGCCCTCGGTGGAGTAGAAGCTGGCCTTTGTGCCAAAAAGCCGGGCAGCGTTCTCCCGGCTTTTTTGGATGATGCCCCCGGCGCTGTAGAGCACGTCAGCGCCGGTGATCTCCGTAATATCCAGCCGCTCTATGGGGCCGAAGCCCTTGTGCCCCGGCATATGAAAGCGCAGAGGCTCCCGATCCGCATAGGTGCGGACAAAGTCGCAGATGGGGGTCTCCATCTTATTCGTCCAGGGCCTTGGCGGCCTCCAGCATAATGGCGCACTCCATGCGCTTGCGGAAAAGCTCGCAGCCGTAGGCATAGGTGCCGGTGATATGGCCGGTGGCATGGTAGGCATTGGCGGCGCAGCCGCCGGAGCAGTAGAGCTTTGCCCAGCAGTCAGCGCACTCGGGACGGGAGTAGACATTGCAGGCGGCAAATTCGCTCTGGACAGCGGTGTTGCTGACCCCGTTCCACACATCGCCCAGCTTAAAGCCCTCCTCGCCTACGAACTGGTGGCAGGGGTAGAGCTCGCCCTGGGGGGTGACGGCCATGTACTCCGTGCCGCTGCCGCAGCCGGACACACGCTTATAGATGCAGGGGCCGCCCTTCAGGTCGATCATGTAGTGGTAGAAGGTGAAGGGTCTGCCCTCCCGGTGGCGCCGGAGCATCAGCTCCGCCAGCTTCTCATACTGCTCTAAGACAATGGGCAGATCCTCCCTGGTCAGGGCGGAGGGGGCATCGGGGGCGCAGACCACAGGCTCCATGCTCAGCTCCGTAAAGCCCAGCTCCAGCATCTGCTCAATATCCTTCAGGAAGTCGGGGTTGGCATGGGTAAAGGTGCCCCGCATATAGTAGCCCCGGTTGCCCCGGGCCTTGACCAGCTGCTGGAACTTGGGCACGATCTTCTCCCAGCTGCCCTTACCGGCATAGTCCACACGGTAGCGGTCGTGAACCTCCTTGCGGCCGTCCAGGCTCAGAACCACATTGCTCATCTCCCGGTTGGCAAAGTCGATGACATCCTCATCGATCAGCACGCCGTTGGTGGTCAGGGTGAAGCGGAAGTTCTTGCCCATTTCCTTCTCCCGGCTGCGGGCATAGGCCACCAGCTGCTTCACCACGTCAAAATTCATCAGGGGCTCGCCGCCGAAGAAGTCCACTTCCAAATTGCGGCGGCCGTGGGAGTTCTCCATGAGGAAGTCCAGGGCCTGCTTGCCCACCTCAAAGGACATGAGGGCGCTCTTGCCCTGGTATCTGCCCTGGCTGGCGAAGCAGTAGGAGCAGTTGAGGTTACAGCTGTGGGCCACATGGAGGCACAGGGCCTTGACCACCCCGGAGGTCTTCTCCTTCAGCTGCCCTGCCATGGGGGCGAAGGTATCGGGGGTGAAGAGCTTGCCTGCGGCCCTTAATTGGCCGATCTGCCCATAGCCCTCCTCCAGCTCCTCCCGGGAGGTCCGGGGGTAGCGCTCGGTGAGGGTGTTCAGCAGCTCCTCCCGCTCCAGCTCCCCGTAGAGGCCGATCATGTCGTAGGCCACCTCGTCCACTACATGGACAGAGCCGGAAAAAATATCCAGGACGATGTTCAGACCGCCCAGTTGATAGCGATGGATCATAGTTTCTCTCTTCCTTTCAGGCACAAAAAATGCCGCCTCTGCAGGCGGCATTTTCGGTGATTACTTCTCCTGCTTGTTCTCGCACTGCTGGTTGGCAATGCCGCAGCTGGTCTTGCAGGCGGACTGGCAAGAGGTCTGGCACTCGCCGCAGCCGCCCTTCTTGGCGCTCTCGCAGAGATTCTTCGTTTCCAGGGTCTTGATGGTCATAGCTTAAAACCTCCGAATTATTTTTGGATTTTATTCATTATAGCACGCATCCTATCATAAGTCAATGCGGCTTTTGAGATTTTTACAGGGTAGCCAGCCCTGCATCATACAGCTTCTGCAGGCTCAGCAGGATGCCCAGCTTGGCATGGTACCAGGTGAGGCCGCCCTGGAAATAGACCGCATAGGGGGGACGGATGGGGCCGTCGGCAGACAGCTCGATGGAGCTGCCCTGGACAAAGGCGCCTGCCGCCATAATGACCTCGTCCTCGTAGCCGGGCATGGCCCAGGGCAGGGGATCTACATAGCTGTCCACGGGAGCTGCCATCTGGATGCCCTTGCAGAAGGCCACCATGGCCTCCCGGCTGCCCAGCTCCACCGCCTGGATGATGTCATGGCGGCTTTCGGTGCTGTTGGGGATCACCCGGAAGCCCAGGCGCTCATAGAGGTTGGCGGCGAAAACCGCACCCTTCAGGGCAGAGGCCACCACCGTGGGGGCCAGGAAGAAGCCCTGGTAGAAGCTGGGCATCAGGCCCAGGTTGGCGCCCACCTCCTGGCCCAGGCCGGGGGCGGAGAGCCGGTAAGCGCAGCGCTCCACATACTGCTTCTTGCCGCAGATATAGCCGCCGATGGGGGCAAGGCCGCCGCCGGGGTTCTTGATGAGGCTGCCCACCACCAGATCAGCCCCCACATCCGAGGGCTCTATGGTCTCCACGAACTCGCCGTAGCAGTTATCCACCATGCAGATGATGTCCGGCTTCAGCTCCTTCAGAAAGGCGATCAGCTCTCCGATCTGCTTGACGGAGAAGGTGGGACGGGTGGCATAGCCCTTGCTGCGCTGGATGGTGGCCATTTTGGTCTTCTCGTTGACACAAGCACGGATGGCAGCATAGTCAATGGAGCCGTCGGCGGTCAAGTCGGCCTGACGGTAGGAAACACCGTACTCCTTCAGGGAGCAGACGGAGTCCCGGATGCCGATGACTTCTTCTAACGTGTCATAGGGAGCGCCCACGGGAGAGAGCAGCTCGTCCCCGGGCAGCAGGTTGGCGGACAGCGCCACGGTCAGGGCATGGGTGCCGCAGGTGATCTGGGGGCGCACCAGGGCGGCCTCGGTGTGGAAGGTGTCGGAATAGACCCGCTCTAAATTATCCCGGCCCACGTCATCATAGCCGTAGCCCGTGGTGGCGGCAAAGCAGTTGGCTGCCACACGGTTCTTCTGCATGGCGGCCAGTACCTTGCCCTGGTTGTACTCGGCCACGGCATCCATGGCGGCAAAGCGCTCCTTCAGGCTCTGCAGCACCTCCTCGCCGCAGCGGTATATTTCTTCGCTCACGCCCAGACGGGCATACATCTCTTTCATCTGTCTTTCCTCCGAAAAACCTTGCAAATTCGGCCTATATTGTAGCAATCTGCCGCCGGAAAGTCAAGGAGATTTCTTGCATAGCCGCCGCCCTCAGGGGGAAAGCTACGGAAAAAGGAGGTTTCTCCCATGGAAATGAGCAAAGCGGAATACAGCCAACTGGTGCAGTCTATGGCACCCAAGAGCAAGACCCTGAAAAATTGCCTCAATGCCTTCTGGGTGGGCGGCAGCATCTGCCTTCTGGGGCAGCTGCTGCTCAATGGCTTCCGGGATCTGGGCCTGGATCGGGAGCTGAGCGGCACGGCGGTCTCGGTCTGCCTGATCCTCTTGTCAGCCCTGCTGACGGGCTTCGCCGTCTATGACGATATCGCCAAATTCGCCGGAGCAGGCACGCTGGTGCCCATCACGGGCTTTGCCAACTCCGTAGTCGCCCCGGCGGTGGAATTCCGCTCCGAGGGCGTGATCTTAGGCACCTGCGCCAAGATGTTCACCATCGCCGGCCCCGTGATCGTCTACGGCGTATCGGCTTCAGTGATCTATGGCTTGATTTATTGGATCAGCACATTTTTTTGACCCTAACACGGAAGGCTCGCCCAGGGGCGAGCCTTCAAACTATGCGTCATTTTTTCGTATATTCCTCTAATGTGGGCAATTCGTAGCCGGGAACATAGATCCCGATGGATTCCCCCTGATGGGCAATTTCCAAAATATAATACTTCTTACAATGGATGCATCCGTAATTGTCGGTTGTTAATTTATATTGTTTGTAGATGCCTTTGTCGCAGGGTTCCTCTTTGTTCCATCCGGCAATGCGTATATGCTTCTCCACTGTGTGCAGTTTCACGATGGAAGATAAGGGGAAAGCGTATTTTCCTTCCAAATTGGCAAGGTACAGGTTTTCTTCATCGGAAAATATCTTGAATTTCGGGTTGAAATATTGGAAAAGCTGCATAGCCTTCTCATGAACCTTGATTTCGCCATCCTTGATCTTATAGAAAAAAGACAGAATGTCCATATCCTTTGCATCGTCAGGAACGGCAAGCTCCGTATAGACGGCATTGGCAACCCCTTCCAAACGGGAAAAGGTTTGGGTATTTTCCTCCGTAGTTAAGGTGCTCTTGGCTTTATGCCTGCCGCAGAGCCACAAAATCAGCCAGAGCACCGCACAAATACCGGCAGCCCAATACAACCAGGGTGCATTATGATAGCCTTCTGCAAGGGACACATCGGCTTTTACGATACCTCCGGCAAGAAGAAGCGCAGCAATGCCGCATATAAACTGGGCAATACGGAACGGCAGGGGCAATTTGGCCTTTTGGATGGTATGTTCTGCTTTTTCAGTGGATGCTTCCAGGGATTCCGCTAATACGGAGGAAGTCTTTTGAACTAAGAACTCGTTACCGTTCATCTGCTCATTTTTCTTATTTAAAGTCACGTCAATTCCTAAAAATGGTTTCATGGAAACGCCTCCTTTTCTGTAGTATACAAAGCTATCAGACAGTTGTCAAGAGCCATTCTTTCTGTACCGTAATCATATTTTTTGATTAACCATAATTATATTATGTAAACCGCGCATATTTAGCACAAAGAGAGTTAAGAAAGGATCATTAGCGCAAAATCGTCCTGCAAACAGGAGGTCAAACAGAGATTTGCCGAACAGTTTGCCTGCACCAAAGACCCCCTTGTCAAAGGGGGTCGGATCGCCT
>JAFQCY010000088.1 GCA_017399355.1 Oscillospiraceae bacterium | reverse complement strand
GGCCCCATGCCCCAGACCCGCTTCGTCCTGGGCAAGGCCCTGGAGCTGGGCCATAAGGTCATTGTGGTGGTCAATAAGATCGACCGCCTGGATGCCCGTATTGAAGAGGTTATGGAGGAGGTTCTGGAGCTGCTTCTGGATCTGAATGCCACCGATGAGCAGTTCGAGTCTCCCACCCTGTTCTGCTCTGCCCGTCAGGGTATCGCCAGCTACAGCCCCAATGAGACCGGTGTGAACCTGGACCCCCTGTTCAATACCATTGTCAACTATATCCCCGCTCCCGAAGGGGATGAGGAAGAGCCCCTGCAGATGCTGGTCTCCTCCATCGACTATAATGAGTATGTGGGCCGAATCGGCATTGGCCGTATCGAGCGTGGCCGCATCAAGCAGAACCAGGAAGTGGCCATCTGCGATTACCATGATCCCGATCACGTCGAGAAGGGCAAGGTCGTGGCTCTCTATGAGTTCGACGGGCTGGGCAGAAAGCCCATCACCGAGGCCGGTGCCGGCGAGATCGTGGCCTTCTCCGGCATGGCGGATATTACCATCGGCCGTACCATCTGCGCCCTGGAGCAGCCTGAGCCTCTGCCCTTTGTAAAGATCTCCGATCCCACCATTGAGATGACCTTCTCCGTCAACGATTCCCCCTTTGCGGGCAAGGAGGGCAAGTACGTCACCTCCCGTAATCTCCGTGACCGGCTCTGCCGCGAGCTGCTGAAGGATGTCTCTCTCCATGTCACCGAGCAGGGCACCGATGCCTTCAATGTGGCAGGCCGTGGCGAGATGCATATCTCCATTCTCATCGAAACCATGCGCCGTGAGGGCTATGAGTTCCAGGTCAGCACCCCCAGAGTCCTGACCAAGGTCATTGACGGTGTGGTCTGCGAGCCCATCGAGCGTATGGTAGCCGATGTCCCCGAACCCTCCATGGGCGCTGTCATCGAGAAGATCGGCAAGCGTAAGGGCGATCTGGTCTCCATGACTCCCGTTGGCAGCCGCTACCGCCTGGAGTTCCTGGTACCCTCCCGTGGCCTCTTCGGCTACCGCAATGAGTTCCTGACGGATACCCGTGGCGAGGGCATCATGTCCTCTGTGCTGGACTCCTATGCCCCCGTCAAGGGCGAGATCGAGCGCCGCAAGACCGGCTCTCTGGTGGCTTTTGAGACCGGCGAAGCCTGCACCTACGGCCTCTTCAATGCCCAGGAGCGTGGCCAGCTCTTTATCGGCGCCGGTACCCAGGTCTATGCCGGTATGGTGGTGGGCATCTGCTCCCGTAACGAGGATATGAATGTCAATGTCTGCAAGAAGAAGCAGCTGACCAATATGCGTGCCTCCGGCTCTGACGATGCCCTGCGCCTGACCAGCCCCCGGATCTTCTCCCTGGAGCAGAATCTGGAGTTCCTGGCTGATGACGAGCTTCTGGAGGTCACCCCCAAGAGCCTCCGCATCCGCAAGCGTGAGCTGGATCATGCCATGCGTATGCGCCAGCTGATGAAGACCAGAAACAATCAGTAAGATAACAAAAGACCGATGCGGTTTCGCATCGGTCTTTTTCGTAAAGGATCAGATATACTGCTGCTTGATCACGTCGATGACGCCTCTGGTGGTCAGGCGCAGGGTGGGGATCACGGGCAGGGACATAAAGGACAGGGTCATGAAGGGGTCTACGCCACGGGAGACACCCAGACGGAAGGCCTGCTCCTTAGCGATCTCCAGCTTGTTGTTCACAGAGACCAGGCTGTCATCGCTCATGAGGCCTGCGATCTCCAGCACCACCTCGCCCAGCACCGTGCCGTTCTCCACTACGGTGATACCGCCACGGTTCTCTACAATACGGTTGGCGGCAAAGGCCATATCCTCCTCGTTGGTGCCCACCACGATGATATTGTGGGAGTCGTGGGAGATGGAGGTTGCCACAGCGCCGCTCTTCAGGCCGTAGCCCTGGAGATAGCCGATGCCGATGTGGCGGGTGTTCTTATGGCGCTCAATCACGGCGATCTTCAGAATATCCTTCTCCATATCCACGCAGGTGGAGTAGCCGTTATCCGTAGAGACGATCTCTCCGGGGATCATGCCGATGACACCTCTGGGACGCTCGTCCGCAAAGTCGGCGGCGGTCAGATGGGCTACATGGAAGGTATCGGTGGCACGCTTGAAGAGGTACTCATCAATCTCCGGCTCATTGAAGGGCTGCACCTCGCCATTTTTGCAGGTGAGCACGCCCTTTTTAAAGACCATCTCCACATTGAAATTCTCGAAATTGTCAATGATGGCGAAGTCTGCCAGGTAGCCGGGGGCAATAGCGCCACGGTTATTCAGGGCGAAGTAACGGGCAGGATTATGGCAGGCGGTCTTGACGGCTACAATGGGATCCACGCCATAGGAGATGGCATTTTTGATGATGTAGTCGATGTGGCCCTTTTCCAGCAGGTCGATGGGGTGCTTGTCATCGGTGCAGAACATGCAGCGGTCATAGTAGGGCTGCTTCAGGAGGTCTACCAGAGCCTCTAAGTTCCGGGCGGCGGTGCCGTCACGGACCATGATGAACTGGCCATTGCGCAGCTTCCGCATGGCATCCTCGGGGTCGGAGCATTCGTGGTCGGAGTACACACCGGCTGCCACATAGGCGGCCAGATCCTTGCCCTCAATGCCGGGGGCATGACCATCGATCTTCTTATGGTGGGCCTGGGCGGCTACGATCTTGGAGATGACCTCCGTATCGCCGCCGATCACGCCCACGAAGTTCATCATCTCGGCCAGACCCTGAACACGGGGATGGTCATAGAAGGAGTCAATGGCACGGTAGTCCAGGTTGGCGCCGGCCTCATCCAGGGGTGTGGCAGGCACGCAGCTGGGCAGCATAAAGCGCACGTCAATGGGCAGCCCCTCCGTGGCCTGGAGCATATAGTCGATGCCGTCGGTGCCCATGACATTGGTGATCTCGTGGGGGTCGGTAATGACGGTGGTGGTGCCGTGGGGCAGCACGGCCTTGGCAAACTCCTTGGGGCTCACCAGGGAGCTCTCCAGATGGATGTGGGCATCGATGAAGCCGGGGCAGACGATCTTTCCGCTGACATCCACTTCATTCTCGCCCTCATAGCTGCCCATGCCGACGATCTGACCCTTGGCTACGGCGATATCGCCCCGGCAAAGCTCGTTGGAGAATACGTTGACATAGGTGGCGTTCTTCAGCACCAGGTCGGCCTTTTTGCGGCCGGTGGCGACTTCAACGATGTGCTGCTTTTTCATCAGCTTGCGCTGGATCCGCTGGGCATAAGTTTCATTGGGAAGGGGCATCACATATCATCCTTTCTCACCTAAATATTTGATTCAGTATACCACAGAAAAAAGTGGATTTCTATACGGAAAAATAAACAAAATTTACGCTGCATTTTTGGCATCTTGCCCTGCTGCGGGAATTATGCTATACTAAATAAAGAGTATCAATGAGCGGCTTACTTTTTCATTCTTACTCTCTATTCCTTACTCAAACGAACCGAGGTAGGTCTATGAACACTTTACTACACATCTGCTGCGCCCCCTGCGCCAACCAGTGCATCGAGGTGCTGCGAACCGATGGTCTGGAGGTCACAGGCTTCTGGTATAACCCCAATATCCACCCCTTTACCGAGTACCGGGCCCGGCGCAACTGCCTCCGGGACTATGCCGCCACCATCGACCTGAAGCTCCTCGAGCGGGACGAGTATGCCCTGCGCCCCTTTGTCCGGGCTGTGGCGGAGGATATCGCCCACCGCTGCGGCAAGTGCTACGAAATGCGCTTTCTGGCCGCTGCCCAAATGGCCGCCGAGGGCGGCTTCGACTCCTTCACCTCCTCCCTCTTCATCAGCCCCTATCAGAACCACGAACTCATGCGGGAAACGGCGGAGCGGGCGGCAAAGGAATTCGGCGTAGAGTTCCTCTATCGGGATTTCAGGCCCTACTTCCGTGCGGGCCAGGACTTCGCCCGGGAGCATGGCTTTTATATGCAGAAATACTGCGGCTGCGTCTTCTCCGAAGAAGAGCGCTACCTGAAGCCCTCCAAGCGCATCGGATAAATACGCATATGGAACTGCCCGAGAGGAAGAAAATCCGAATACCGGATTATGACTACAGCCAAAACGGTGCATAGTTCCTTACGATCTGTACGAAGGACAGAAAGCCCCTCCTAAGCGAGATCGTAGGGGACGATGCTAATATCGTCCTGAAACCGCATGGGGAGATTGCCAAGAGATGGATCCGCATGATCCCGGAAAAATATCCCCAAGTAACGGTGGATAAATATGTAATAATGCCGGATCACATCCACATGGTCATCCGAATCGACAGCGCAGGGGAGGCGTTCTGCCTCCCGTGTAACAGCTACGCAATGCAGAGGAACGGGACGGGCAACCCGTCCCCTACGGCCGATACCGTAAAGATTTTCTTGATAACACAGACCCCGTGGCGGCTGCGGTTTGCAGCTGCCACGGGGCATTTTGTTTGGGTTATTCGGCCTCAGATCTCCATGATCACGGGGAGGATCATGGGGTTTCGCTTGGTGTTCTTGAAGAGGAACTGGCTCAGGTCGTTCTTGATGGTGGATTTGATGGTGGCCCAGTCGGAAATGCGCCGGGCCCGGCAGACCTCCAGGGAGTGGGTGGCGATCATGCGCATGGCCTCCATCAGATCCTCGTTGTCCTTCATATACACGAAGCCGCGGCTGATGATGTCCGGGCCGGAGAGGACAGAGCCGTCCTCACTGGACAGGTTTACGCAGACCACGATCATGCCGTCCTGGGCCAGGTGCTTGCGGTCCCGCAGCACCACGCTGCCCACATCACCCACACCGGTGCCGTCCACCAGGATCTTGCCTGCGGTGACGGTGCCGGCTAACTTGCAGGTCTTGGGAGTACACTCAATGACCTGACCGATGTCGGAGATCAGGATGTTCTTGGGATTCATGCCCATCTGCCGGGCGATGGCGGCATGCTTCTGCAGGTGGCGCTGTTCGCCGTGGAGGGGGATGAAGAACCGGGGCTTTACCAGGGCGTGGATGATCTTCAGCTCCTCCTGGCAGGCATGGCCGGAGACGTGGAGGCCCTCTAACTTATCGTAGATCACATCGGCCTGCTTGCGGTAGAGCTCGTTGATGATCCGGGACACCGCCTTTTCGTTTCCGGGGATGGCGGAGGCGGAGATGATGATCTTGTCTCCGGGCTGGATCTCCACCTGGCGGTGAGAGGAGAAGGCCATGCGGTACAGGGCGGACATATTCTCGCCCTGAGAGCCGGTGGAGACGATGACGATCTTGTCCTTGGGCAGGGACTTGATCTGGTTGATATCTACCAAAGTACCCTCGGGGATATCCAGATAGCCCAGCTCCGTGGCCACCTTCAGGATATTCTCCATGCTGCGGCCGGTGACGGCCACCTTGCGGCCGTGGCGAGCGGCGATGGAGAGGACGGCCTGAATGCGGTGCATATTGGAGGCAAAGGTGGTGACAATGATGCGGTGCTTGCAGCCCTTGAAGTGCCGGTCCAGACCCTCTGCTACTAAGGACTCCGAGGGAGTGTAGCCGGGGCGCTCGGCATTGGTGGAGTCCATCAGCAGGGCATAGACGCCCTCCTTGCCCAGCGTGCCGAAACGGCTGAGGTCGGTGATGCCGTCCTCGCTGGAGGCATCGATCTTAAAGTCGCCGGTGAAGATCACGTTGCCCACAGGGGTCTTGACGCAGAAGGCAACGGCATCGGCAATGGAGTGGTTGACGTGGATGAATTCTACGCTGAAGCAGCCGGCCTTGACCACATCGCCGGGCTTATGGGTGACCAGCTTGGTCTTCTCCAGGAGGCTGTGCTCCTCTAACTTCAGCTTAATGAGCCCCAGGGTCAGGGGCGTGGCGTGGACGGGGGCATTGACGGCCTGCAGCACATAGGGCAGAGCGCCGATGTGATCCTCGTGTCCGTGGGTGATAAAGAAGCCACGGAGCTTCTGCTGGTTCTTGGCAAGGTAGGTCACATCGGGGATCACCAGATCCACGCCGTACATATCGTCCTCGGGAAAGCCCAGGCCGCAGTCGATGACGATCATATCCTTGCCATACTCCAAGACGGTGAGATTCTTTCCGATCTCGTTGAGACCGCCCAGAGAGATGATCTTTAATTTATCTGCCAATGAATGACAACTCCTTTAACTTGGTTCTTATGTATGCCGCAGAGGCGGCTGTCTGTATGGTGTAGTGCCGGGAGACCAAGACCCGAATCCGTCCCGGCAGGGGAGCAGAATCAGCGGAAACGAGGCATCTTCCCGCTGAAATTCAAACTGCTCCTTCTAAAGTATACCACAAATTCCCAAAGAAGTATACATTTTTTTTAAAAGGGGAAAAATCAGGAAAGAAACAGTAGAAAAAAGCGGCGGAATTTGCTATAATGATTAGACCTATAACTATATCGTGCGAATCATAACCGTTTCCGATACAGACCATACTACGGGAGGCTTTGCTATGAATAAGAAGCTGCAGCGCATACTCCGTCCCCATTTAGGAGCATACTTCATCGTCATGGCGCTGTTTTGCGCTGCGGCCCTGGTGCTGCAGCAGTATATTTTGGGCGCGGTAGAGGCCGTGATCACCATGGGCCTGTACCTGGTCTACCTGGCCGTGGCCCGTCACCGCCGCAGGATCATGGCGGAATATCTGCGCAGCAACAATGATATGATGCACAAGGCTTCGGAGGGCGAGGTGCCCTTCCCCGTGGCCCTGGTCTACCTGGACGAGGATGAGATCGTCTGGTATAATAAGTCCTTCTCCAAGCTCACCGGTGTCAATGAGGGCCTGTCCAACAGCCGCATCTCCGAGCTTTTCCCGGAGTTCTCCACCTCCTGGCTGATCTCCGGCAAGACCGAGTGCCCCGACCACCTGAGCTATGGCGGCAGACGTTTCCGGGTCAAGGGCAGCCTCCTCAGCCGCTCTGAGGGGCATATGGCCGTGATCTATCTCCATGACGAGACGGAGCTGCTGGCCCTGCGGGATGAGTATATCCGTACCCGGCCCATGGTCTGCCTGGTGGTGGTGGATAACTATGACGAGCTGACCAATAACCTGCCCGATGCCGCCATCTCCAGCCTCAATGCCGCTATCAATACCAAGATCAACGAGTGGGCGGATAAATTCGGCGGTCTGCTCCGCAAGTTAGAGCGTAACCGCTACCTGGTGCTCCTGGAGGCCAAGGATCTGGCTCTCATTACGGAGAATAAGTTCTCTCTCCTGGAGACCATCCGTGCGGTCACCAATCCGGCCGGTATCGCTGCCACCGTCTCCATCGGCATCGGTAAGGACGGCAAGGACTTCCGGGAGAATTATGACTTTGCGGCCCTGTCCATTGAGATGTCCCTGTCCCGTGGCGGTGACCAGGCGGTGGTCAAGGATCGCTATGACTTCTCCTTCTTCGGCGGCCGCTTCAAGACCACCGAGCGCCGTACCAAGGTCAAGTCCCGTGTGATGGCCTCCTCCCTGTCGGAGCTGATCGGCCAATCCGGTCATGTTTATGTTATGGGTCACCGCTTTGCGGATCTGGATGCCCTGGGCGCAGCGGTGGGTATCTGCTGCCTCTGCCGCAAGAAGGGCAAGCGTGTCTCCATCGTGATGGATACGGAGAAAAATGCCGCTCACAGTCTGCTGACCCTGCTGCAGGCCATGCCGGAGTATGACAATGTCTTTATCAGCGGCCAGGATGCCCTCCTGTCTGCCGATGCCAAGAGCCTTTTGATCGTGGTGGATACCAACCGCCCCGACCAGGTGGAGTTTAAGCCCCTGCTGGATACCATCCGCCGTGTGGTGGTCATCGACCATCACCGCCGGGCTGCCGACTATATTGAGCAGCCTGTGCTGAATCTCCACGAGCCCTATGCCTCCTCAGCCTCCGAGCTGGTTGCGGAGCTGCTGCAGTATTCCGTAGAGGCCTCGGATATCCACGATATCGAGGCGGCGGCGCTGCTGTCCGGCATTGCGCTGGATACCAAGAATTTCTCTGTCCGCACCTCCAGCCGCAGCTTTGAGGCAGCGGCCTTCCTGCGGCGCATGGGCGCTGATACGGTGACGGTCAAGAAGCTCTTCCAGAATGACCTGCCCACCACCGTAGCCCGTTACAAGATCATTCAGCAAGCCCGTCTCTATCGGGGCAAGATCGCCATCGCCCCCCTGGACTACACCGCCACCCGCACCATTGCGGCCCAGGCAGCCGACGAGCTTCTGAATATCTCCGGCATCGAGACCTCCTTCGTCCTCTATCCCCAGGAGGATCAGACCATCATCTCCGCACGCTCCATCGGCGAGGCCAATGTGCAGGTGATCTTAGAGCCTCTGGGCGGCGGCGGCAATGCAGCCACCGCAGGTGCCCAGGTGAAGGATAAGAACGTTGCCGTCACCTTAGACGAGCTCTTAAAGAGCATCGACCGTTTCTTTGAACAATTGGATGTAGATCCTGAGAATAACTAAAAGGAGGAGAACCCATGAAAGTAATCTTACAGCAGGATATCCGCGGCAAGGGCAAAAAGGGCCAGATGATCGAGGTATCGGATGGCTATGCCCGTAACTATATGCTGCCCCGCAAGCTGGCCATCGAGGCCACTGCCGACAATGTCAATACCATGCGCATGACCGATAAGGCCCAGCAGGAGAAGCGCCAGCGTGAGCGTGAGGAGGCCTTTGCCATCTCCAAGAAGATGGCTGACCTGGTAGTCATCGTCCGCTGCAAGGGCGGCGGTGCAGGCCGCCTCTTCGGCTCCGTCACCACCCAGGAGATCGCCGACTCCCTGAAGAAGCAGACCGGCATCGACTTAGACAAGCGCAAGATCGTCCTGGAGGAGCAGATCAAGACCGTAGGCGACTATAAGGTCAAGTGCAAGCTGGGCTACGAGATCAATGCCGAGCTGAAGCTCAAGGTAGAAGAACTGTAAAAAGATAAAGGGAGGCTTTCCCCATGGAAGACCTGTTAGGCCGTCAGGCCCCCCATTCGCTGGAGGCGGAGCAGTCCGTCCTCGGCTCTATGCTCATCGATAGCCGCTGTGTCAATGACGTGATCGGCATGCTGCGCCCGGAGGATTTTTATCTCCAGACCAACCGGGATATTTTCGAGACCATCTATGAGATGTTCAGCTACTCTCAGGTCATCGACCCGGTCACCGTGGTGGATAAGATGCGGGAGCGCGGCGTCTTTGACGAGCAGAACACAACCAAATATGTAGCCCAGCTGATGCAGATCACCCCCACCGCCGCCAATGCCAAGCAGTATGCCCGCATTGTCCACGATAAGGCCCTGATGCGCAGCCTCCTGGAGTCTGCCTCGGACATCATGGAGATGGTCTATGAGGGCGGAGGCTCTGCCCAGGATCTCCTGGAGGCGGCGGAGAAGCGGATCTTCGCCCTGCGCCGGGGCAATACCGGCGACTCCCTGGAGCATGTAGGCACCATTTTGCTGAAGGTCTATGACCGTCTGGCTGAGCTGGCCCAGAGCGGCAGCGATATCTCCGGCATCTCCACCGGCCTGCGGGATCTGGATAAGTTCATCAGCGGCCTGAATAAGTCCGACCTGATGCTTTTAGCCGCCCGTCCCGGTATGGGCAAGACCTCCCTGGCGCTGAATATCGCCCTGAATGTGGCCAAGAAGTATCCCAAGCGCACCGTGGCATTTTTCTCGCTGGAAATGTCCAAGCAGCAGCTGGTCACCCGTCTGATCTCCAATGAGAGCTTTGTGGATAATAAGAAGCTTACCACGGGCAAGCTCTCCGATGAGGATTGGAGCAAGGTGGGCATCGCCACCTCTGCCCTGGCCCAGACGGATCTGCGTGTGGATGACAATCCCTCCGTCACCGTGGCGGAGATCAATGCCAAGCTCCGCCGTATTGATGACCTGGCTCTGGTGATCATTGACTATCTGCAGCTGATGACGGGATCCGGCGGCAAGACCACCGGCGGCGAAAACCGTCAGCAGGTGGTTTCCGATATCTCCCGCTCCCTGAAGATCATGGCCAAGGAGCTGAATGTGCCGGTGCTGTGCCTGTCCCAGCTGTCCCGTGCCAACGAGTCCCGTCAGGATAAGCGGCCCATGCTCTCAGACCTCCGTGAATCCGGCGCCATCGAGCAGGATGCCGACGAGGTCATGTTTATCTACCGTGAGGACTACTATAATAAGGACACCGAGAAGCAGAATGTAGCCGAGTGCATCATCGCCAAGAACCGCCACGGCGATACGGGCACTGTTGAGCTGCAGTGGCTGCCTCAGTTTACCACCTTTGCCGACCGGGAGTGGAGACACGATGAAGGCTAAGGTGCTGGATTTCTGCCGCCGGGAGGGGCTGTTTTCACCGGGAGACCGGGTGATCTGCGCCCTGTCCGGCGGAGCGGATTCCGTGGCGCTGCTGGCCGTGCTGCTGGAGCTGCGGGAGGAGCTGCAGATCTCTGTAGAGGCGGCTCATTTCCACCATAATCTCCGTGGCACTGAGGCGGATCGGGATGCGGCGTTCTGCCGCAGCCTCTGCCAAGGGCTGCAGATCCCTTTCCATCTGGGCAAGGCCGACTCTACCGCTTACCAAAGCGGCGAGAGCTTGGAGCTAAGAGCCCGTCAGCTGCGCTATGGCTTTCTGCGCTCTCTGCCCTGTGACCGCATCGCCACCGCCCATACCGCCGATGACAATACGGAGACCGTCCTGCAGCATCTGCTCCGTGGCAGCGGTCTGCGGGGGCTGAGCGGCATTCCGGTCAAGACGGAGATCCTGGTGCGGCCGCTCCTGCCTGTAACCCGGGAGGAGATCGAGACCTATTTGCGGGAGAAGGCCCTTACCTGGGTGGAGGATTCTACCAATCGGGAGGACTTCTGCCAGCGAAACCGCCTGCGCCACCGGGTGATCCCGGCGCTGCAGTGGGAGCAGCCGGGGCTTCACAGCCAGGTTTTCCGCCAGAGCTGCCTGCTCCGCCGGGAGGATGCCTTTTTAGACCGCCTGGCAGAGGACCTGCTGCAAAAGGCCCAAACAGGGGAGTGCTGCTATGACCGGCAGATCCTGCTCCGGGCCGATCCGGTTTTGTGTGACCGGGCGCTGCGGCTGCTGCTGCGCAGCTTTTACCCTGCCGATCTGGCTATGGCCCATGTAGAGGAACTTCGCAAGCTGCTGCAATCGGCAAAGCCCTCTGCGCAGCTGAGCCTGCCCCGGGGCCTGATGGCACAGCGACGCTACGGGCAATTGCAGATCCGGGAGCGGAGAGCTTGGAGCTTTCCCACCACAGCGCTGCAAATCCCCGGCGAGACTATCATAGAGGATACCGGAGTCAAAATCTGTTGTTTCTTTTGCGAAAATTTGCAAAATTTTGCAAATACCCCTTTCCATTTTGCAGTAAAATATGATATGATAACCCAAAGTCGGATTTTCGTGCGCCAAAGGCAGGAGGGTGACCGGTTTTTGATGAACGGCGGCTTCCATAAGAGCCTGAAAAAGCTGTTGATCGAGAAGAAGATCCCCTGCGATCTGCGGCAGCGATTACCCGTCTTTACCTCCGGGCAAGCGCTCCTGGGTGTGGGAGGCATCGGCGTCAGTGCCGACCACCGTGCCGAAGAGGGGCAGCCTGCCCTCATCATCAGTATAGAAATATAAGGAGATTTCACATGCTTCAGGACATTGAACGAATTCTGATTTCCGAGGAAGAACTTCAGGCAAGAATCAAGGAACTTGGTCAGCAGCTGGCTGCCGACTATCAGGACAAGGAGCCGATTTTCATCGGTGTGCTCAAGGGTGTTGTTAATTTCTTCAAGGATATGGTCACCGC
>JAFQCY010000087.1 GCA_017399355.1 Oscillospiraceae bacterium | reverse complement strand
CGCAGACCGCATCAATGGCCTCATCCTGGCCTACGATATAGCGCTGCAGACGCTCCTTCAGAGAGCGCAGCTGCTCATACTCCTGGGCACGGATCTTGCTGGCAGGGATTTTTGTCCACATCTCAATAATGCGAGCCAGATTTTCCATGGTGAGCATGGGGGCGGGGATGGCCTCCAGCTCCTTGATCTCCTGCTCCAGACGCAGGACTCTGCTTCTCAGGGTGGCAAGGCGCTCAAAGTCGGAGTGCTCCGTATCCTCGGAGAGCATCTTGAGCTCCAGTTCGTAATCCGCCTTTTCCTTCCGCTTCTCCGCCAGATCGGAGATGGATTTGGTGCGCAGATTCAGGTCAGAACAGGCTTCGTCCAGCAGGTCAATGGCCTTGTCGGGGAGGAAACGGTCGGTGATATAGCGCTCGGAGAGAATGACCGCCTGCCGTGCGATCTCCGGAGAGACCTTCACTCCGTGGAACAGCTCATAATAATGGGCAATGCCACGGATAATGGCCACAGCCTCTTCCAAAGAGGGCTCTGCCACGGTCACTGGCTGGAGGCGGCGCTCCAGAGCGGAGTCTTTTTCAATATACTTGCGGTACTCGGAGAAGGTGGTGGCGCCGATGACCTGGATCTCCCCACGGGAGAGGGCAGGCTTTAGGATGTTGGCGGCGCTCATGGAGCCTTCGGCATCCCCTGCGCCTACCAGATTATGCACCTCGTCAATGACCAGGATGATATTGCCGCAGGCCTTGATCTCGGTGATCAGGCTCTTCATACGGCTCTCAAACTGTCCACGGAACTGAGTACCGGCTACCAGGGAGGTCAGATCCAGCAGATAGACCTCCTTGTCCTTCAGCTTAAAGGGCACGTTGCCTGCCACGATCCGCTGGGCAAGCCCCTCGGCAATGGCTGTTTTGCCCACACCGGGTTCACCGATCAGGCAGGGATTGTTCTTCTGACGGCGGTTTAGGATCTGCACCACACGCTCCGTCTCTACCTCACGGCCGATGATCTTATCCAGGCCGTTGCTGCGGGCCTTGGCGGTGAGATTCAGGCAGTAGGTATCCAGGAATTTGTGCTTCTTACTCTTGGGCTTGCCCTCGCCCTGGGGCTCTTTCCCCTTGGGCTCCTCCTTGGGGACAGAGGGCAGATTGGGATTGCTGCCGCCGCCGAAAAGGCGGTTCATATTGGGGAAGGTGGCAGTACGGCTGCCCACCTCGTCGTCATCCTCATCCTCGGGCTCCGGCTGCATCAGAGACAGCATCTCGGCATTCAGGTTCTCCAGATCCTCATCGGTGATGCCCATGCGCTCCACGATGTCATCCACCTGCTTGATGCCAAGCTCCTTGGCGCACTTCAGGCAGAGGCCCTCGTTGGTGCTCTGGCCGTTTTCCACTTTCGTGATAAAAATCACGGCAAAATTCTTTTTGCAACGGTTGCAAAGCGTCGGTTTCATGGTGTTTCCTCCTTGTTCAAAGGACTATATCCGCCGGTATCAGACGTGGAAAGCGATCTTTCCGTCGTCGTACCAGAGCTGTGTCATATACAGGCCGCCGGGAGGGGCGGTAGGCCCTGCGGCGGTGCGGTTTCCCTCATCCAGAATTCTGCCGATCTCCTTGGGAGAGATCTTGCCCTCGGCGGCATAGACGGCAGTTCCCACCATGGCTCGTGCCATATTGTAGAGGAAACCGTTGGCGCAGATCCGCAGGTAGATCAGATCTCCCTGTCGTTCCACATCGAAGTGATAGACCGTGCGCACCGTGGATTTTACATCGGTGCCCACGGAGCGAACGGCAGCAAAGTCGTGGGTTCCCACAAACCGGGCCGCAGCCTCCGCCATAATTTTTTCATCCAGATGCTTGGGGTAGAACCACACCCGATCCGTGTAGAAGGGATCCCGGATGTGGGAATTGTAGATTTGATAGGTATACTCCTTGCGGACGCAGGAGCCGATGGCATTGAAGTCATCGTGGACATCCATGGCATTAAAAACCACGATGTCGTCGGGAAGCTGGGTGTTGAGAGCGTAGGGGAGACGATCTGTGGGAATGGTGCAGGAGGTGCGGAAATTTGCCACATACACTCTGGCATGGACACCGGCATCGGTGCGGCCACAGCCGGTCATATGCACCTTGTGCTTCACCACACGGGCGGTGGCCTCCTCCAGGGTCTGGGCTACGGTGCAGGCATTTTTCTGCACCTGCCAGCCGTGGTAGGCCGTACCGTTGTATTTCAGAAAAAGAGCGATGTTCCGCACGGGGAGCACCTCCTTACAGACCAAAGTAGCGCAGGGTGATCACACCGCCCAGCACCGCAAGCCCAATGAGGAAGGTAAAAAGATCGCCCCGGTGCATCTTCAGCTGCTTCATCTTGGTGCGGCCCTTGCCGCCATGATAGCAGCGGCACTCCATAGCCGTGGCCAGCTCATCGGCACGGCGGAAGGCAGAGACGAACAGCGGCACTAAAATGGGGATCAGGGCCTTGGCACGGCGAAAGATATTGCCGGTCTCAAAATCCGCACCTCTGGCCTTCTGAGCAGAGATGATCTTGTCGGTCTCCTCGATCAGGGTGGGGATAAAGCGCAGGGCAATGCTCATCATCATGGCCAGCTCGTGGACGGGGAAGCGGATCTTCTTCAGGGGGGAGAGCAGGGACTCGATGCCGTCGGTGAGGGCAATGGGGGAGGTGGTGTAGGTCAAAAGGAAGGTACCCATGACCAGCATCATGATCCGCAGGATCAGGAAGAAGGCATTGACAAGACCCTCCACAGTGATCTTAAAGATCCACCACTCCACAAGCACTCTGCCCTCGGAGTAGAAAATATTGATCAGTGCGGTAAAGACAATAATGATCAGCAGAGGCTTCAGACCCTTCACCAGTGCCTTCAGCCTGGTTTTGGAGAGAAGAATGGCCAGGGCCAGGAAGCACAGCATCAGGGCATAGGAGATGAACCACTTGCACAGAAACAGCGCCACGATATAAACCAGGGTCAGCACCAGCTTGGTACGGGGGTCTAAGCGGTGGACAACGGTATTCCCGGGGAAATACTGGCCTAAGGTGATGTCTTTAAGCATTCTTGGCACCTCCCTTTAAGGAGAGCAGCTGCTTTAGCGCATGGTCAAAGGTATAGGTAGCCGGGTCTACATCGATTCCAAGCTCCCGCAGCCGTAAAAACAGGCTCGTCACCTGGGGAACGGTAAGGCCGAT
>JAFQCY010000086.1 GCA_017399355.1 Oscillospiraceae bacterium | reverse complement strand
CGGCGGCCTGATCTATGCTCTCTTAAATGGCAAGACCACCCAGCAGGCGGTGGAGTTTGCGGTGGCAGCCTCCGCCCTGAAGCACTCCATCGAGGGTGACTACAACATGGTCACCGTACCCGAGGTGGAAAAGCTGGCAGGCGGCGACGGCTCCGGCAGAATTCAGCGATAAGGAGAAAAAGCAGGGCTTTTTGCCCTGCTTTTTATCTCTTTTGCAGGGATTGCGGTTTTAGAGTATTTATGGTATAATAAATTGTCTTTCATTGCAAAGGAGGAAATTCAAGTGGCAAAACAAGGACAATATAAGATCTTTGAGGCGGATCCCAATCTGCTCCACCATCAACAGGATATCGAGCTCCGCATGGAGCTTTACAGAAAGAAAAAAGAAGAGCTGGTCGGCAAGAACGGCAAGCTCATCGATATGGCCAAGGGCCACCGCTACTACGGCTTCCACCGCACCGAAAACGGCTGGGTCTACCGTGAGTGGGCCCCTGCTGCCGAGGCTATGTTCCTCACCGGCGATTTTAACGGCTGGGATCTCTATTCCTGCCCCATGCACCGCCTGGATAACGGCGATTTCGAAGTCTATCTCACCGGCGACTGGTGTCTGCAGCCCGGTCAGAAGGTGCAGGCGGTTGTCTGCCGCTACGGCCAGACCATGCGCCGCATCCCCCTCTACGCCACCCGAGTGGTGCAAGATCCCTATAACTACTCCTGGTGCGCTGAGATCGAGGATACCTTCGCCCCCTTCCCCTGGACGGATGAGGGCTTCACCCCTGCCAAGACACCCCTGATCTACGAGTGCCACATCGGCATGGCCCAGGAGCACGGCAAGGTGGGTACATACCGTGAGTTCAAGGAGTGGACTCTGCCCCGTATCAAGGCTCTGGGCTACAACACCATCCAGATCATGGCCATTATGGAGCATCCCTACTACGGCTCCTTCGGCTATCAGGTCTCCAATTTCTTCGCTCCTGCCTCCCGCAGCGGCTACAGCTGGGATCTGAAGGATCTCATCAACACCGCCCATTCCATGGGCATCACCGTCCTGCTGGACGTGGTGCACTCCCATGCGGTAAAGAATACCAACGAGGGCATCAACGAGTTTGACGGCACAGTCTATCAGTTCTTCCACGATGGCGGCAAGGGCGACCACAGCGCCTGGGGCACCAAGCTCTTCAACTATGGCAAGAATGAGGTCATCCACTTCCTGCTCTCCAACCTGAAGTATTGGATGGAGGTCTACCACTTCGACGGCTTCCGCTTTGACGGTGTCACCTCCATGCTCTATCACGACCACGGTCTGGGCAGCTCCTTCCACAATAACGATATGTATTTCTCCATGAATACGGATGTGGAGGCCGTCACCTACCTGCAGCTGGCCACGGAGCTGATCCATCAGGTCAACCCCAAGGCGATCATCATCGCCGAGGATATGTCCGCCATGCCCGGTATGTGTATGCCCATCTCCTATGGCGGCATCGGCTTCGACTACCGCCTGTCCATGGGTGTGCCCGATCTGTGGATCCGTATGCTCCGGGAGTGCCGTGATGAGGATTGGGATATGGAGAAGCTCTGGATCGAGCTGACCATGCGCCGTCCCTGGGAGAAGAACATCGGCTATGCCGAGTCCCACGACCAGGCTCTGGTGGGCGACAAGACCATCATGTTCCGCCTCTGCGACGCCGAGATGTACACCCATATGCAGAAGTTCGCCGGCAGCGACATCATCGACCGTGGCATCGCCCTGCATAAGATGATCCGCCTGGTCACCGCCTCCCTGGGCGGCGAGGGCTACCTGAACTTCATGGGCAACGAATTCGGCCATCCCGAGTGGATTGATTTCCCCCGTGAGGGCAACGGCTGGAGCCATCACTACTGCCGTCGCCAGTGGTCTCTGGTGGATAATCCCAACCTCCGCTACCACGAGCTCAATGACTTCGACAAGGCTATGATCGCCCTGCTGCAGAAGGAGCATATCCTCACCCGCAGCCCCAGCTGCCGTGTGATCCACCAGGCCGACAAGGTGCTGATCTTCGACAAGGCAACGGTCAGCTTCGCCTTCAACTTCCATCCCACCAAGTCCTTCGAGGGCTATTTCATCCCCGTGGCAAAGGAAGGCCGCTACAAGGTCATCCTCTCCTCTGATGATGGCTGCTTCGGCGGCTATGGCCGTGTGGCCCATGCCCAGTATTATACGGCGACCCGGCAGCCGGATGGCCGCATCGGCTTCACCTGCTACCTGCCCCACCGCACCGCCATCGTCTTCAAGCGCCTCCCCGGTAAATAATGTCATAAAAATCAGCCCCCTGCTACTTGAACTGTAGCAGGGGGCTTTGCAATTCAGGATTCCGGAATCCACCAGGGGCCGGTGAGGCCGAAGTCGTCCATCTCGCCATAGCCGGAGATGACCAGCTCACCGGTGGAGGCATAAAAGGTCCAGGTCAGGTTTGGGCCGCAGGTGCCGGATTCGTTGCCGGAGGCCGAGGCCCCGGGCAGACAAAAGAAAAGCGCCCCTCTCGGAGCGCTTTTGGCTTTAGCCGCCGGGGAAAATGTAATCCCAGGGGTCAAATTCGGTTTCGGGTTCTGTTTCGGGCTCGGTCTCCTGTGCAATGGGCTTGGCATCGAACTCGATCTCAAGGGTCAGCTCCTTGCCGTCCCGGTGTACCGTCAGGGTGGCGGTATCTCCGGCCCGGTAGCTTTTCAGCCCGGCAGAGAGATCCTCATAGGCCACCAGAGTCTGATCCTCTAACTTCAGCAGGATATCGCCCTTCTTCAGCCCTGCTTTCTCGGCAGCGCCGCCTTCGTCAACGCTCTCAATGAGTACGCCGTGGGGGAAGCCGAAGCGGTCAATATCGGACTGGGTGACGGTGGAGACCTTCACGCCCATATAGGCCCGGTCCAGCACAGCGCCGTTCTCCCGGAGGTCGGTGAGGATGGCGGTGATATCGTTGATGGGGATGGCGAAGCCGATGCCCTCGATGGTGGTGCCGCTGCCGGTGGTACCGGAGTATTTGGCGGTGATGATGCCTACGACGGTGCCGTGCATATCAAAGAGGGGGCCGCCGGAGTTGCCGGAGTTGATGGCGGCATCGATCTGCATCATGTTGATGGGTGTGCCGTCCGTATTGACGTAGCGATCCATGGCGCTGACATAGCCTACGGTCATGGAGTAGGTCAATTCGCCCAGGGGGTTGCCGATGGCGGCCACCTCATCGCCCACAAAGAGGGTCTCCGAGTCGCCCAGGGTCACATAGGGCAGGTTGGTCTCTTCGATCTTGATCAGGGCGACATCGCTGGCGGCCTCAAAGCCCAGCACCTTGGCATTGTACTCTCTGCCGTCATAGAGGGTGACGGTGAGCTTCTGGGCTCCCTCCACCACATGATAATTGGTCAGGATCTCGCCATTGGGGGAGATGATGAAGCCGGAGCCGGAGCTGGCGGTCTCGGAGGCCTGGCCGAAGACATTGTAGGAGGTAGCCTCATTGGCGATGCCGACTACGGCGCTGACATTATTGGCATAGACTTGGGCAGGGGTATACAGACCGTCGGCAGAAAGCTCAGTGCCGGGCACCTGAACCGAGGGACGGACGGTATTGATCTCGAAATCCTCCTCCGTAGCCTGGCCGGGGGAGTTGGGAGCGGTGGCATGGAGCTGGGCATCCTCCTTGTCCAGGGTACGCATGGCAAAGCCCACCAGCAGGCCGCCGCAGATGCTGCCGATCAGGCCGCAGCACAGGGCGATGGCAGCCACAGCCAATCCCAGGCCCTTGCGCTTTTTCTTTTTCGGGGGGGCAGGCTGCTTGGCGGGAGGCGGTGTCTGCCGGGGCATGCTGTAGTAAGGAGGACGGGGCGGCACATAGGCCGGGCTCCGGTAGACAGGGGGCTTGGGCTCGGGGGGAGTGGGGGCAGCATCCATCGCAGGCGCTGCAGGCTCCGGGGTGGGCAGGGGCTCTGCTTCTGCCGCAGGCTCTATAACAGGCTCTGCCTTGGGGGCTTCGCCAACTTCAGGGAGGTCATATTCGGGATGTTCGTTCATCGGAAGGACTCCTTTCGGGTTTCTATAGGTCTATCATAAGGGCGGAATATGTCTAAACTGTAAATCAGAAAAGAACGGATTATAAAAGATCACATACACTGCCCATCCTGCATGATCCGCAGAATGGTCTGGTCGGTCTCCTGCATACCCTGGGCAGCCAAAACGCCCACGTTATAGATGGTCTCGTCTACGTTCTCCGCTACGATGCCCTCGCCGCTCTGGAATTCCTTGTGGTGCAGGTACATCCGGTAGCCCATGATGCCTGCATCCACAGCGGCGGCGATCTTGGCGGCGCAGGAGGGCTTGGCACCGTCGCAGATGGTGCCGGAGAGGATGGCAACGGCATTGACCACCGTATGGGAGATGGCACGGTAGCCGCCGCCCAGCAGATAGCAGATGCCGGCACCTGCGCCCACACCGGCCGAAATTGCGCCGCAGTAGGCGGATAATCTGCCGATGCCGCTCTTCTGATGGATGGTAATGAGGTCTGAGACAATCAAGGCCCGGAGCAGTTGCTCTCGGGTGGCGCCGATGTGCTTGGCATAGACCACCACGGGCATGCAGGCGGTAATGCCCTGGTTGCCGGAGCCGGAGAGGATCACCACGGGCATCTCGCAGCCGCTCATACGGGCATCGGAGCCGGCAGCCGCATAGGCCTTGGCCTTCTGCTTAATATCTTCTCCGTAATCCTCTAATAAAATACGTCCGATCTGTGCGCCCCATGCACCTTTCAGCCCCTCTTCCGCAATGGCGGAGTTTTGCTCCACCTGCCGCATCAGCAGGGGCTCAATCTCCTCCAGGGGGACTTCTCCGGCAAATTGGACGATATCTGCCACATTCAGGCAGCTTTTGTCCGTCAGATGCTCCTCGGAGGTGTCTACAATGGGCTGATCCAGGAGAACCTTGCCGTCATATTCCAGGCGCACCACGTTGGTATGGTGGTTGGTGATGCGGACTCTGGCGCTGTGATGCCGGGAGTAGGCGGTGAGGTCAATATCCAGCTTGCAGGGGGTCTCGGCGCAGAGCACATCGATCTGCACCTCCTCCAGAAACCGATCCAGCTGCGGCAGCTGCTCCGGCCGGATCGCTGCAATGACCTGCAGATCCTTCTCCGGATCGCCGGCGGCCATGCCTGCGGCAATGGCCGGGCGGATGCCCTTCTTGCCGCCGGTATTGGGGACGACCACGCTCTTGACATTTTTCAGGATGTTACCGCTGACGGCGGCGATCACCCGTACCGGGGTGTCCTGCAGCAGGGCCTGGAGCCTTGCGGCGCAGTAGGCAATGGCAATGGGCTCGGTGCAGCCCGTGGCAGGCAGCAGCTCTTCTCTCAAAATGGAGATGTAATCCCGAATGGTGCATTCTTTCAGCATGGTTCGGCCTCCTTTTGGCATATATACTACAATTATATCAAAATTCTTCATAAATGCAAGACCGTCAGAGGCTCTTTCCTACCACTTGACAAAGACTTTCTGCTGTAATAAAATAGAATCATACAGATATAAGGAGGAGTATGCTATGATCTGCGGAAAGTGCGGAACCAAGAGCGCCGATTCGGCGAAATTTTGCACCAATTGCGGAGAGACCTTTGCCAAGCCCAATAACCAGCCCGGTGCCCCGGATCCCATGAAGAAGAGAAAAATGCGGATCTATGCCACGATTGCGGTGGCAGCGGTGCTGCTGATCGCAGTGGTGATCGTGCTGATCTTCAGCGGCAACAAGGCTGAGCGGGCTGCGGAGAATCTGTACGATTCCGTGGTTGAGATGGATCTCAATGCCCTTTTGGAGGGGCTGCCCCCGGCGGTTCGGAGCTATATGACAGACTCCATGGATCTGGCGGACTCTACCTTTGAGGTGGTGGACTCCCAGGAGCTGTCCCAGGAGCGGATCAATGAGATCGATGCCATCTACGGTATGCGCTACGATACCCCCGATGGCTATGTGGAGGAGGCTGTGGTGGTCTATGTCCGTGCCACCTATCACAATGAGGCCATCTCCCGGGATCCCATCCCCCTGATCATGGTTCAGGTGGATGGCGACTGGTATTTGGACCCCGTCACCACCGGTGAGGAGATCGAAGAGGCTGATTTTACCTACGACTTTTCCGCCCTGCTCCCCTAAAAAACAAAGAAACTGAGGTTTAAGAAAGTATGGATACCAAAGCACTTGCAAAACTTTTATTCCCCAATGTGACCGATACCCCCGAGGATCTGGAGGCCCGTTATCCCCAGCGCCAGCTGCCTGAGGGCGCAGTGGTCACCCGTATGGCACCCTCTCCCACCGGCTTTGTCCATCTGGGCAACCTGGTGCAGGGCCTGACCTCCGAGCGCATGGCCCACCAGTCCGGCGGCGTGCTCTTCCTCCGTGTGGAGGATACGGATGCCAAGCGTGAGGTTCCCGGCGCTGTAGAGGTGCTCATCGATACTCTGAAGCACTATGGCATTCAGTTTGACGAGGGAGCTGTCCACGAGGGCGACAGCGGCGACTACGGCCCCTACCGCCAGCGTCAGAGAGCTGCCATCTACCATGTTTTTGCAAAAAAACTGGTAGAAGAGGGCAAGGCCTACCCCTGCTTCTGCACGGAAGAGGAGCTGGCTGCCATGCGTGAGACCCAGGAGGCCAACAAGGAAAATACCGGCTACTATGGCAAGTACGCCATGTGGCGTGACCGCTCTTTGGAAGAGATTCAGGCGCAGCTGGATGCCGGGAATCCCTGGGTGCTGCGCTTCCGCTCCGAGGGCAACATTGCCAACCAGTTTAAGTTTGACGACCTGGTCAAGGGCAAGCTGACCATTACGGAGAATGACGTGGATCATGTGCTTCTCAAGTCCGACGGCATCCCCACCTATCACTTTGCCCACGCTGTGGACGACCATTTCATGCGTACCACCCATGTGGTCCGTGGCGACGAGTGGCTGCCCACCCTGCCCTTCCATATCCAGCTCTTTAAGGCCCTGGGCTTCAAGCTGCCCAAGTACGTCCATATCGGCCCCCTGATGAAGATGGACGGCACCTCCAAGCGTAAGCTCTCCAAGCGCAAGGATCCCGAGCTGGCGCTGACCTTCTACAAGGCCGAGGGCTTCCCCGTCAAGGCGGTCTATGAGTATATCATGACCATCCTCAACTCCAATTTCGAGGATTGGCGCAGAGCCGAGCCCAATGCTCCCGCCCAGAGCTTCAAGTTCAGCCCCAAGAAGCTGAACCCCGCCGGCAGCCTCTTCGACTATGCCAAGCTGACGGACGTGTCCAAAAATGTCATCGCCCGTATGGATGCTGAGGAGGTCTATGGCCTGCTCTTGGAGTGGACAGAGGAGTTCGATCCCGATTTCGCCGCCAAGCTGAAGGAGAATCCCGACTATGCCAAGTCCATCCTGGCCATTGGACGCGGCGGCAAGAAGCCCAGAAAGGACATGGCGATCTGGCGTGAGGCCAAGCCTTACATGGGCTTCTTCTATGACGAGTATTTCACCTTTGAGGGCTTCCCCGAGGGCTTTGATGCCGCTGTGATCCGCTCTGCCCTGGAGAAGTTCCTGGCGGCCTACGATCCTGCCGATGATGCCACTGCCTGGTTTGATAAGGTAAAAGCGGTTACGACCGAGATCGGCTTTGCCGCCGATATGAAGGCTTATAAGGCCGATCCCGCTGCCTTTGGCGGCTCTGTGGCCGATGTGTCCACCTTCCTCCGTGTGGCGGTTACGGGCAAGACCAACTCTCCAGACCTCTATACCGTTATGCAGATCCTGGGCTATGACCGCTCTGTTGCCCGGATCCGCAAGGCTATGGAGGCCCTGTGATGCGGCTTGTAGATATGTCCAAGGAGCCCCGGGCGGCCCAGTTTGAATACTTCCTGTCCCTGCCCAGCCCCCATGTGAATATCACCGTCAATGTGGATATCACCCACCTGCACCGTGTGGTAAAGGAGCAGGGCTATCCCTTCTTCCTGAGCCTGCTGTACTGCGCCATCAATGCGGCCAATGCCGTCCCCGAGTTCCGCAGAAGGATCAAGGACGGGCAGGTGGTGGAGTTTGAAAACTGCCTCAGCTCCCACACCGTGGCCCTGGAAAACGGCAGCTACTGCTACTGCGAGATCGATTGCGCAAAGCCCTTTGGGGAATACCTACCCTATGCCATGGAAAAGGTGGCCCGGGCAAAGGAGAATCCCGTCCTGGAGGATCAGGCCGACACGGCGCAGCTGTACTTTGTCAGCAGCCTGCCCTGGCTGACCTTCACCTCCCTGCAGCATCCCACCAGCGGCCCCCTGGACTGCAATCCCCGGATCACCTTTGGCAAGTATTTTGAGCAGAATGGCAAGATCCTGATGCCCCTGAATCTGGTGCTCCACCATGCTCTGGCAGACGGCATCCACATCGCCCGCTTCTACGAGATTTTCGACCGCCTGGTGGCGGAGCTGAACTAAAAAAAGGCTGCCGTAAGGCAGCCTTTTTGCGTATCTGTTATGTACGGTTGATCTCCAGGTGGTAGCCCAGACGTCGGGCGGTGCAGATCCGCAGGTCGGAATCGATGGACTGGAGTTTTTTCCGCAGGAAGCCGATATAGACCTCCACATGGTTCTCAACGGCATCGCTGTCGCTTCCCCACACACGGCTCAGAAGCTCCTGCTTCGGCACGATCCGGGCCTTGGACTGGAGCAGGATGTGCATCACATGGAACTCCCGGGAGGAGAGACGGACGTGCTTTCCACGGCATGCCAGCTGGCAGCTCTCGGCATCCAGGGCGGTATTGCCATAGCGCAGGGTATGGGATCCGCCCTTCCGGCGGCTCTTAATACCGGCTAAATAGGCCAGCAGCTCGCCGGGCTCAAAGTGGCGGCTCAGGAAATAGACAGCCCCGCGCTCAATGCAGAAGATCCGGTCAGCGGCCTGAAGCTCATCCGAGAGGATCATAATCGGAACATCCCAGCGAAGATCCCGAATCTGCAGCAGCAGGCCATAGTCATCCCGTGTCAGCTCTGCAAGGATCAGATCCGGAATGGAACGGGAGGCAAGCTCCGGACGAAGGACGGAGGCACATTGCACATGGTAGCCCTGCTCCTCCAGAAGATTGCGCATCATTACTGCAGATTCATTTTTGGAAGCAAGCATCAAAATATTCATAAAATGATCGAACACCTCCGCTTTTTCACTATGACCATAGTACGGAGATATCCTTAAATCGAGTTTAAAAACTGAAAAAAACTAAGGATAAAAGGGCCCGGTCAAATGAGATAAACCGCAGCTGCGCCTGCAATGCGTTCCGCTCATGCGCCGAAGGCGTACATCACGGGCGAAGCCTGCATCACGCACACAGTGCGCATCTCGTTCCGCAAGGAACGCATCACTCAAAAAAAGTCCCTCTTGTCATAGGACAAGAGGGACTTTTACTGGAGCGGGTGACGAGGCTCGAACTCGCTACCTCCACCTTGGCAAGGTGGCGCTCTACCGGATGAGCTACACCCGCATTTGCAGGAATCATTATACAGAGGATTCCTGCATTTGTCAAGCCTTTTTTTGAAAAAAGACAAAATATTTATGGAGTTTCCTCGGAACTCTGGCTGCTGCTCCCGTCCGGTGGCTGTGGCACGGACTCAGAGCTGCTGCTCTCTGTCTCGGTGGTGGGCTCCTCAGTAGTCTCGGTGGGTGGGACGGTGCTCTCATCAGGCTCCTCGGTGGGGGCTGTGCTGCTGTCCTGCTCCTGGGTCTCGGTGGTGGTTTCCTCATCAGGCTCCGGCTCTTCAACAGCCGGGGGGTAGGCTTCAGCCTGCCAGCTATAGCCCTCCTCCAGCAGCTCCTGCGAGCTGAGCAAGTGCAGCTCGGTCTCGCCCTGCTCCAGGCTGCGCAGCAGATCAATATGGTAGTATTTTCCGTCAATGCGCAGCAAATTCCAGTAGTGGGGCACTTCACCCCGATTGCCGGAGACGATCAGGCAGTCCAGCTTTGCTGAGAGACACTGGGCATAGAAAACCGAAGCAAAGGAGAAGCTGTGGGCCTCGCCCCGGCACAGCAGCTCGTAGGCGGGCATCTGGGGGAAACTGTCGCTGAGGGTATAGGAGAAGCGTGTACTGAGAAAACGGCACAGCAGCTGGGCCTGCTCCAGGTCGCTCTTGCCGGAGCGCACATAGGAGGAGGCAGAGTTCATAATGGTCTGCACCTCGCTCTGGATCAAACGCAGCTCCTCTTTGGACACGGGGTAACCGAAGTGCAGCTCTAAGATCCGGGATTCCCCCTCCTTGGGGTAGACCTGGGCCGAAAGGGTGGGGAGGACGGGAACCAGAGAGGGATTGTCCAGGCAGTATTGATAGATAAGCTGCTCAAAATCCGCCTCACGGTAGTTCCGGATGCGCAGGGTCAGAGCCACGTCGAAGGAGCGCAGGGCCTGGCGGATCTTGTCGTAGGCGCTGCTGTTGCCGCTGACGGTGATGATGGCATCGATTTCCGCTGCACTGCGGCGGAAGACGATGCTCAGGGCCACAGCGCCCTCCTCGGCGGTGCCGCTGAGCTCTGCATCGATGTAGTCCACGGCATAGGCCCCAATAGGATCCTCCTGGGTGGCATAGCGGATGGTCTCCTCCAGGTCGGCATTGATATCGCCCGAGTAGTTGCGCACCTGAAGGAAGCCCTGCTCCGTCCAGTCACGGATAAAGGACAGGACGGCGCCACGCAATTCCGTGCGATCTGAGATCTCGATGGGGGAGTTGGTGATGGGAGGCTGAGAAGAGGGGATAGAGGCCTCAATATGGGGTGTGACGGAGAGATGCTCCCGCTTGATCAGGCTGTCGCAGGCAGTAAGCCCCAGCAGCAGAGCAAGCAAAAGGGGGATTAGTCGGCGCATGGGCTTACCTCCTTTCGGGCTTACAGTTCGAAGCGGTCGTAGCGTTTAAAGCCGTCTCCTAAAACCTGACGGGCATCCTGCAGAATGATGAAGGCCTTGGGGTCGATCTCCATAACGATCTCCTTCAGCTGCGCCAGCTGCTTCTGCCGCACGGCGGAGAGGACAATATACTTATCCTCCCGGCGGTAAAAGCCCTGGCCACGGAGGAGGGTAGAGCCACGATCCAGCTTGGTGTCGATGGCATAGGAGATCTTTTCGTACTCATCGGAGATGATCAGGGCCACCTTGGCAAAGTCCATGCCGTAGACCACCTTGTCCAGCACTACGCTGGAGAGGTACAGGGTCAGGGCGCTGTAGAGGGTATTGCTCAGCTGCTTGTAGACGATGCCTGTGGCCACGGCAGTGCAGAGGTCAAAAACCAGGATGATCTTGCCGATGGGGAAGTTGCGGAACTTCAGCTTCAGCAGACGGGCCACGATGTCAATGCCGCCGGTGGAGGCCCCGGCCAGGAATACGATGCCCAGACCGCCACCGATCATCACACCGCCCAGGATCACAGCCATCAAGGGCTCAACCTCCGGTACGGGGATGTAGGAGAACAGGTCGAAGAAGACAGAATTGCAGAGCATACCAAAGAGGGAAGTAAAGAAGAAGTATTTGCCGATCTTCTTGTAGCCGCCGAAGAACAGGGGCAGGTTGATCACGGCGCTGAGGATACCCACAGAGAGCCAGGGCAGCTTCTGCCCGGCGGCATTCTCTGCGCCGTAGTTGATGAGCATGGCGATGCCGCTGATGCCGCCGCAGTTAAAGCCGGCAGGCTCCAGGAAAAGGTCAAAGCCCAGGGCGAACACGGCGCAGCCAAAGAGGATCATCAGGATATTGCGCAAAAATTCTTTCTTCGTTGTTTTCATAGGATCACAGCTCCATTACGATCTGTTTTTCCTCCGCATCCTCTTCCTTCAGAAGAGCGCCTGCGGCGGGCAGGGAACGGGTGCGGTAACGGGATGCGTTGACGATGCTGCTGTCTGCCAGGAGACGGGCCTTGTGCAGCAGGGCCTTACGTTTCAGGCTCATGACAGCCACGCCTTGGGTGCTGCGGGTGGATTTGGGGGCTAACTGGGCGGTGGTGAAGACCAGGGCCCTGCCGTCGGTGGCATAGAGAACCAGCTGCTGATCCTCCTTCAGCAGGAACACCGCCTTCAGGGGGCTCTTGTCGGAGTAAGCGCCGGTGAGCTTGCGGCGGTTGGACTTGGTCTGGTAGGCACTCAGCTCTACCTTGGCTACCTTGCCGTTTTCAAAGACGAAGATCACATTGCCGCTGTAATCCCCGGGCAGGCAGACATCGATGACATTCTCGCCCTCGTCAAAGCCCAGCTTGCCGGGGAGATAGTCGCCCAGGAGGGAGGCCTTGCTGTCGTCGAAGTCGCTGCAGCGGGCCTTGTAGACTTGGAATTTGTCGGTGAAAACCAGCAGCTCTGCGGCGTTACTGGTCTCCGTGGAGAAGTGCAGGCTGTCGCCCTCTTTAAACTTCTGTTCGCCGGACATACGCAGGGACTGGGGGGTGATCTTCTTGAAATAGCCCTCCTTGGAGACAAAGATGGTCACGGGATAGTCGGGAACCGTCTCCTCCTCGTCCTCGTCCTCCACATCGCCGCCATAGAGGATACCGGTCTTGCGCTCCTTGCCGTACTTGTCGGCAATGGCATCCAGCTCCTTGACGATGATGTTCAGAATCTTCTTTCGGCTCTTTAAGAGGCTCTCCAGATCCTCGATCTCCTTCTCCAGCTCGCCTACCTCAGCGGTGCGCTTGAGGATGTACTCCTTGTTGATGTTGCGCAGCTTGATCTCGGCTACGAATTCCGCCTGGATCTTGTCAATGCCGAAGCCGATCATCAGATTGGGGACGACCTCCGCATCGGACTCCGTCTCCCGGATGATGCGGATGGCCTTGTCAATGTCTAAAAGAATGCGCTTCAGACCCTTGAGCAGGTGCAGCTTCTCTTCCTTCTTCTGCTTCTGGAAGTAGACTCTGCGGCGGACACATTCCGTGCGCCATGCCGTCCACTCCTCCATGATCTCGTACACGCCCAGCACACGGGGCATTCCGGCGATCAGCAGGTTGAAGTTGCAGCCGAAGGAGTCCTGCAGGGGGGTGCTGCGCAGGAGCTTCTGCATCAGCTTCTCGGGATCTACTCCACGCTTCAGGTCGATGGCCAGCTTCAGGCCGCTGAGGTCGGTCTCGTCACGCATATCGGAGATCTCACGGATCTTGCCGGCCTTGATCAGCTCCGAGACCTTGTCGATGATGGCCTCAGTAGTGGTGGTGTAGGGGATCTCGTAGATCTCGATGAGGTTGCTCTCTTTCACATAGCGCCAGCGGGCACGGATCTTGATGCTGCCGCGGCCGGTGCGGTAGACCTCCTCCATCTCCTGGGGGCTGGTGAGGATCTCGCCGCCGGTGGAGAAATCGGGGCCGGGCATATACTCCATAATGTCGCACTGGGGATCCTTGATCCGGGCGGCGGTGGCCTTGCAGACCTCTCTCAGGTTAAAGGAGCAGATATTGCTGGCCATGCCCACGGCGATGCCCATGTTGGCAGAGGCCAGCACATTGGGGAAGGCGGTGGGAAGCAATGTAGGCTCCAGCATGGTGGCATCGTAGTTATCCACGAAGTCCACCGTTTCGGAGTCGATATCCCGGAAGATCTCGGCGCAGATAGGAGCCAGCTTGGCCTCTGTATATCGGGCGGCGGCATTGGCCATATCTCTGGAGTAGACCTTGCCGAAGTTACCCTTGGACTCCACAAAGGGAGTCAGCAGAGCCTCGTTGCCCCGGCTCAGGCGCACCATGGTCTCGTAAATGGCGGCATCGCCGTGGGGGTTCAGGCGCATGGTCTGGCCCACGATATTGGCGGACTTGGTGAGGCCGCCGTTTAAAAGTCCCATTTTGTACATGGTGTACAGGAGCTTGCGGTGGGAGGGCTTAAAGCCGTCGATCTCGGGGATCGCACGGGATACGATCACGCTCATGGCGTAGGGCATATAGTTCAGGGTCAGGGTATCGGTAATGGGCTGCTCCAAAACCTCCGCCCGAAGCCCCTCCACCCGAGAGGTGTCGATGTCTTTCTTGATAACAGGTTCTTTTTTCT
>JAFQCY010000010.1 GCA_017399355.1 Oscillospiraceae bacterium | reverse complement strand
GCGATCTTACCGGCATCCTTGGTGGCCTGACGCTGAGCGTCGGTGAAGTAGGCGGGAACAGTGATGACGGCCTCGGTGACCTTCTGGCCCAGATAAGCCTCGGCATCAGCCTTCAGCTTCTGCAGGGTCATGGCGGAGATCTCCTGGGGGGTGTACTTCTTGCCGTCGATATTGACCCTGTAGTCAGAGCCCATATGGCGCTTGATGGAAGCGACGGTGCGGTCAGCATTGGTGACAGCCTGGCGCTTTGCCACCTGGCCCACCATACGCTCGCCGGTCTTGGAGAAGGCGATGACGGAAGGGGTGGTGCGGTTGCCCTCTGCGTTGGCGATGACCACGGGCTCGCCGCCCTCCATCACTGCTACGCAGGAATTGGTAGTACCTAAGTCGATGCCGATAATTTTACCCATTGTTATTTCCTCCTATATAAAAAGTGAATTGTATACAAAGTTAATTTGCCACCTTGACCATGGCGAAGCGGATAACCTTCTCGCCCAGCATGGCGCCCTTCTGGAAGACCTCGGCAATGGAGTTCTCTTCCAGCGTGTCATCCTCGATATGCATGACCGCATTGTGCTTCTCCGGGTCGAAGGGCTCCCCGGCTGCGCCGTAGACGGTGATGCCCAGGCTCTCCACGATCTTGGTGAACTCGTTCATGATCATCTGAACGCCCTTTTTGTAGGCCTCGTCCGTGGTGTCGTTGGCCAGGGCACGCTCTAAGTTATCATAGACCGGCAGGAATTTTTTGGCGGTATCCGCCACGCCGTCCTGATAAATGCCGTCCTTTTCCCGCTGGCTGCGCTTGCGGAAGTTATCATACTCCGCTGCCAGACGGAGATACTGGTCATGCTCCTTGGCCAGAGCCTCCTTAGTCTGCTCCAGCTCCGTATTCCCGGGAGCTTCTACGGTTTTTTCTACGGTTTCTTCGACAGCGGCCTCCTGAACCTCTTCGGTCTGGGGGGCTTCTTTTTTCTTTGCCAATTAGGTTTCCTCCTTATTTCCGGAGGGAAGCTCCGGTTTTCCAAACATCCGTCCCAGGCCCTCGGCAAAGTAGCTGAGGCGGGCGGTGATCTGTGCATAGTCCATGCGCTGAGGGCCCACCACACCGATCATGCCCTGCATCCCGTCTCCGATATCGAAGCGGGTGACCACCACAGAGGTGTCCTTCAGCTCCTGGGCCACATTCTCGGGGCCAACCAGGATCTGCATGGAGCTGTTGGGGTCCAGCTTGGCAGGGAGATTGGAGATGGTGTCCTCGTCCAGGGCCCCCAGGATCTCACGGGCACGGCCCAGATCCTGATACTCCGGATGGCCTAAGAGGCGGTTCTGGCCGGTGAGGTAGACCTGGCTCTTGCCGCACTCCTCCAGCACATGGACGGCATAGTCCACGATAATGGGGATCAGACCGGCAGCAGCGCCTGCGCTGCGGCTCACCCGATCCAGCAGCTCCGGGGTGAACTGCTCGGCGGGGATCTCCGTGAGGCTGGCATTCAGGACGGCAGACAGCAGCTTCAGATCCGTCTCGGTGACGTGCAGGGGCAGCTTGATGAGCTTGTTCTTCACGGTCTCATCGCTGGTCATGACCACTAAGATAAAGCTGCCACGGTCCGCAGGCAGAACCTCAAAGCGGCGGACGGTGACATTGCCCGTCCGGGCCGTCATGGCATAGGCCGGAAGATCCGTCAGCTGGGAGACCAGCTTACCCACCTTGCTCATGACCCGGTCAAATTCCTGCATCCGAAGCTCCATGGCCTGGTTGATGGACTGGGTCTCGTCCACGCTGAGGCGGTAGTCCTGCATGAGGCGGTCGATGTAGAAGCGGTAGCCCGTGGGGCTGGGGATCCGCCCGGCAGAGGTGTGGGGCTGCTCCAAAAAGCCCAGGTTGGTCAGCTCTGCCATCTCATTGCGGATGGTAGCGGAGGAGAAATCCATATCCGGCAGCTGGGCGATGGTCTTGGAGCCTACGGGCTCAGCGGTGCGGATATAAAGATCGACGATGGCCTTCAGAATTTTCTGCTTGCGCTCCGACAATTCCATAATAGCACTCTCCTCCGTTGGGTGTTAGCACTCCTTTTCTCTGAGTGCTAAACCAAATATACACCAAAGCGCTCCCAAAGTCAATAGCCGTGGGAAAATATTTTTTGAACAATCTGTGACGATTATGCGCAGAGGCAGAAAAATCCGCAACGGCAGCCGGAAAGAAGCCGCAGGAAACGGGCGTAACGGCCAATTTCACCCAGCACCTTCCTGTTGCGAACGAATCACGGATCACGAAGGGCGAAAAACTAACGAATAACGAATAACGAAGGACGAAAAACTGAGGTGTGCCTCCGGCACGGATTTGGAATATTTAGCCCGTCAAACAGAAATTTGACGAACAGTTTGCTGCAGTTGCAATTTACACCGTAGGGCGGGGGCTTGCTCCCGCCGGCGGTAGAAAGTTGCAAATTTGTACCGCTCTAAGGCGAATTCGTGCAATGTTGTAAGATTTTTCCTCTGCTCCCATGGAGCAG
>JAFQCY010000085.1 GCA_017399355.1 Oscillospiraceae bacterium | reverse complement strand
GTGGGTCGCCTTGAAAAGGCGACTCGGAGGGATTCCGCACGCCGCAACACCGTTATTCTGTAAGGCTTTCGGCGAATTCGTACTGCCTGCACGAATCCCCCCGGATCGCCTGAAAGGCGTTCCGACCCCCTTTAACAAGGGGGTCTTTGGTACAGGAAAACTGTTCGTCAAATTTCTGTTTGACGGGCTAAATATTCCAAATCCGTGCCGGAGGCACACCTCAGTTTTTAGCCCTTAGTTCCTAAACAGACCGGCAAATTTCTAGTTGTCCTTATCCTGCACCGTAATCGCATTGCGCTACTTCCTTGCAGGGAAAAATTACAAAAACTGGGAAACTTTGTGTATAAAACCCTGTTCCTCCGTCCATAATGATGCTCGGAGGTGCTAATATGCAAAACAAAAGATCCAAAGGCATCCGCAACTTTGTCAAGGGTAAGGGCTATTACATAGTCCTGCTCCTGTGCGCAGTTGCGGTAGGAGTATCGGGCTATTTTCTTCTGAGCAGATCAGACCCCGCCCCATCCACCAGTGAGAGCTCGGCGCTCACCCCCTCGGTGAGCACCAATGTCAAGGAACCCACCCGGGAGCCTGCCACGGACGTCCTGGCCACCGAGCCGGACGAGACCCCCGCATCCACAGGCTCCCAGCAGACCGAATCCCCCAGAGCCCGCCCCGTCAGCGGCGCAGCGGTCTGCGCCTTTGCAGCTGACCGCCTGGCCTACAACGAGACCACCCGGGATTGGCGAACCCACGAGGGCATCGACTATGCCGCCACCCTGGGCCAGACCGTAGTGGCCGCCGCCGACGGCACGGTCTATACCATCTACGAGGACGAGCACTACGGCATGACTGTCGTTTTACGGCACTCCGGAGGTTACACCACACATTACGCAAATCTCTCCGAAGAGATCCCCGTAACCGTAGGCCAAACTGTCCTGGCCGGCGACACCTTAGGCACTGTAGGCCAAACCGCCTGCACCGAAACCGCCACAGAACCCCACCTGCACTTCGCCGTCTACTGCAACAACATCCCCCAAGACCCCGAAGAATTCCTAAAAGAAACCTAAAAACCCCAAAAAGCCTGCGTTTCAAAACGAAACGCAGGCTTTTTTTGTTATTCAGTACGGTTTATTGGACACTATTTATGATATTTTAAATACCGTAGTAATTATACTTGACAAGGTATACCGATTGTGGTATGCTCAATTTATAAGCTTTATATAAATACAATAAAAATCTGACAATATAACACATATTCATAAACTATAAAACGCAAGGAGTGTAAGTCAATGCGAAAGATTGATCAGTTCACAAATCAGTATTCCATATCCAAGACCCTGCAGTTTAAACTGATCCCCGTTGGGAAAACAGCGGAGCATTTCGACAAATCCGGCATTCTGGAACAGGATGAAGAACGTGCAAAGCTCTATCAGAACGTAAAGAAGCATATCGACGAGTATCACAAGCACTATATCGACAAAAAACTGGCAACCATTCAGACTATGGACATTTCTGCCTATGCAGAGCTTTATGGAAAAGCCGGAAAAACACCGGAAGATAAAATCGCTCTGCGAGAGTGTTCCAAGGTTCTGCGTAAACAAATTGCTGATGCGCTGTCGAAAAATCCGGAGGGGAAAACAGATCCCATCTTCGACAAGCTGTTTAAGAAAGAGTGCATTACGGAGCTTGTGCCGGAATGGCTTGAGGATGATGACAAAATTTTTGAGGTTGAGCAGTTTAAGAAATTCACCACCTACTTTATCGGATTCTACGATAACCGCAAAAATATGTACACGGCGGAGGAAAAGGCTACGGCCATTGCATTCCGCTGTATCCATGACAATCTCCCCCGCTTTTTGGATAATATTGCAGCTATTAAGAGAATCATTGCGCATCTCCCGGAAGGCACGCTGGAACGAATTGCCCGGGACTTGGGTGATAAGATCAGTCATATCCCGAGAGAACAGTTTGAACTGTCCTTTTTTGTCAGGACGTTGACCCAGGGCGGAATTGACCGGTATAACTATGTCATCGGAGGTTACGCTCCCGAGGAAGAACAAAACATCAAGGGAATTAACCAATATGTTAACGAGTATAACCAGACGCACAAGGATAACCGCCTCCCCATGCTGAAGCCGCTGTATAAGCAGATCCTGTCAGACCGTGGATCAATTTCTTTCCGTCCCGAACCTTTCAAAAAGGATGAGGAAGTCCTTGAGGATGTGCTGACTTACTGTCAGCAGCTGGAAGAGCCCATGGGAAAACTGGAGGAACTGTTTGCTTCTCTGGAGCAATACGATCCCAATGGAATCTTTGTGCGCAATAACGCTGCGGTTACAGAGCTTTCAAAAGAGCTTCTTGGCTTCTGGGGGCAGCTTCGTGAAAACTGGAACGAGGCATACGACAGCGCCAAATCGGAGAGAGACAGAAAAAAGGCCAATTATGCCGATGATCGGGACAAAGCCTGGAAAAAGCAGGACTCCATCTCTGTTTCGGAGCTGGAACGCTATACAGAGGGGAAATCTGTCGTTACATACTACAAGGCGCTGATTTCCGGCTTGATTTGCGCTGTCCGTGAAAAGTACCTTGCCGCCCACGAACTGCTTTCTTCTGTGCCTTACGTCAAAGAAAAGAAGCTGGCAAAAAACGATGAGGATATTGCATTGCTTAAAAATCTCCTGGATTCGATCAAAAATCTGGAGAATGCACTGTACGGACTCCGTGGCAGCGGGACAGAGGCAGAGCGGGACAGCCGCTTTTACGGCGAGTTTATTCTCCGGATGGAAGTCTTGGAGCAGATCGACCGCCTCTATGACAAGGTGCGCAACTATATCACAAAGAAACCCTATTCCACCGATAAGATCAAGCTGAACTTTGAGAATCCGCAACTGCTTGCAGGCTGGGATAAAAACAAGGAAAAAGACTATAGAACGGTATTGCTCCGCCGGGATGGATTCTACTATCTTGCAATCATGGACAAATCCTACAGCAAATCCTTTGTAAACTACCCATCCGGCGAAAACAGTAGCTGGGAGAAGATGGAGTATAAGCTCCTTCCCGGTCCCAACAAGATGCTACCGAAGGTTTTCTTTGCGAAATCGAATATCGAATATTATGCGCCGTCCAAGGAGATCATGCGGATCTATGAGAAAGAAACCTTCAAAAAAGGAAAGAACTTTGTTGTAAAAGATTGTCATAAACTGATTGAATTTTACCAGAACTCGATTGCAAAGCATCCTGACTGGAGCGGGTTTGGTTTCTCGTTTAGGCAGCCGGAACAGTATGCAGACATCTCTGAATTCTACAAAGATGTGGCAGATCAGGGCTATCGAATTGATTTCCGCCCGATTTCTTCCGAATATATTGATAGGCTGGTAGAAGAAGGAAAACTGTATCTCTTCCAGATCTACTCCAAGGATTTCTCCCCCCACAGTAAGGGGACTCCCAATCTCCATACCCTCTATTTCAAGATGCTGTTTGATGAGCGGAATCTGAAAGATGTGGTTTATCAGCTGAATGGCGGAGCGGAGCTGTTCTACCGCCATCCCAGCATCACCGAGGCAGAGCAGATCGTCCACCCGGCCGGCCTGCCCATCGAAAACCGCCACCCGACCAAGGAGCATACCCATAGAACACTTCCTTACGATGTGATCAAGGATAAACGCTTTACCCAGCGGCAATTCTCCTTGCATTTGCCGATCAAGATGAATTTCAAAGCTGACGGAAAAGGCCATATTAATCTGCCTGTCCGTGAGGCGGTTCGGGAATGTGAGAATAATTATGTGATCGGTATTGACCGTGGCGAGCGTAATCTGATTTACATTACGGTAATTGATGAAACGGGTAAGATCATCGAGCAGTTCTCCTGCAATACGGTTCGTAACGGGGAGTATAGTACCGACTATCATGCGCTGCTCAATGCCAGGGAAGAAGAACGCCTGGAAGCCCGTCAAAGCTGGAAAACAATCGAGGGAATTAAGGAACTGAAGGAGGGCTACGTCAGCCAGATCATCCATAAGATTTGCGGCCTTGTGGAGAAGTACGATGCGCTTATCGCCATGGAAGATCTGAATTCCGGCTTCAAGAATAGCCGTGTAAAAGTGGAAAAGCAGGTCTATCAGAAGTTTGAAAAAATGCTGATCGATAAGCTGAACTATATGACAGACAAAAAGAAGGCTCCGGAGGAAAAGGGCGGCCTGTTGCAAGCCTATCAGTTGGCAGAGAAATTCGAGAGCTTCCGGCAGATGAGCCGTCAGAATGGCTTTATTCTCTATATTCCTGCTTGGCTGACCAGCAAAATCGATCCGACCACGGGCTTTGTGGATCTTTTGAAGCCGAAGTATTTCAATGTAGAAAAGAGCCGTGAGATGATCCGGAAATTCCGCAGTATTTGCTTTAACGAAGCGGAAGACTTCTTTGAGATTACCCTGGATTACCACGATTTTATCGGCGGCGGCATTGACTCTGTGGGACTGTGGACATTATGCACTCACGGTGAGCGAATCAGAAGCTATCGGGATCGGAATGGGCAGTATCAGACGGAGAAAGTCAACTTGCCCGACCTCTGGAAGAAGCTGTTTGAAGAATTCTCCGTGGATTACAGATCTGTAGACTTCAAGGAGGCCATCCTGCGGCAGGAAAGCAGGGAATTCTTTGAGCGCTTTCTGTATCTGCTGCGCCTGACCCTCCAGATGCGTAACAGTAATAGCGAGGAGGACTACCTGATCTCTCCGGTCAGAAATTCCGCCGGTGAGTTCTATGATAGCCGGAACTACGGAACAGACGGCAAGCTCCCTGCCGATGCAGATGCCAACGGTGCCTATCATATTGCCCTGAAGGCACTCTGGGCAATTCGGAAAATCAAAGAAGCGGAACCGGATAAGGTCGGCAGCGTAAAGATGTCCATTTCCAATGCCGAATGGCTCTCCTTTGCCCAGGGGACGGCAGCGCAAAGACTTAGGTAAAACAGATGAGCGAGTATGCGATTCCAATATCCAATCTGAATGACTTCGTTTTTTGCCCGGCATCTATCTATTTTCATTCTCAAGACCTTTGATCAGAGTGACAGCGTTTATATCTTCCGGATGAGCGCAAGTTGCAAGATTCATAAGTTTGGTTTTGCGAAGAATGAGGACGATGATCTGATCATTCTGACCTGAATGCAAACCTCGGTCTTAATTTGCGTATTTGGGATTCAAGAAAGGATTATTCATGGAAAAGCCCCCTGTTTTTGTGGATTATTTATGAAAAAACGCACTTATTTTTATTGATTTTAACAACGTAAGGGAATAATCCTTACTTGAATTTCTACTTAATGTAGATACTGTGTGATATACAGCCTTTCTGTTGAATAATCCTTACTTGAATTTCTACTTAATGTAGATTACTGCACGACTTCCACAAGGTAGCAAGGAATAATCCTTACTTGAATTTCTACTTAATGTAGATATGCTGAGAATTGAAAAGACCGTACTGAATAATCCTTACTTGAATTTCTACTTAATGTAGATGCCCGGCTGCGCCGTGCGTTGCTTGGGGAATAATCCTTACTTGAATTTCTACTTAATGTAGATCACACCGCTGAGCTCAAAGCCCAGCAGAATAATCCTTACTTGAATTTCTACTTAATGTAGATTGTCCGCCTGTCATGGGCAGCGGCGGGAATAATCCTTACTTGAATTTCTACTTAATGTAGATCACGACACTATCGAGGGCGCAAAGTGGGAATAATCCTTACTTGAATTTCTACTTAATGTAGATTAGTCCATCGGGTAGCCGACTCGCCACAGAATAATCCTTACTTGAATTTCTACTTAATGTAGATTGCTTTCTTCAATGCTCGTTTCAATTGGGAATAATCCTTACTTGAATTTCTACTTAATGTAGATTATTTGCTTAGAAGCATTATAGTTCCGAATAATCCTTACTTGAATTTCTACTTAATGTAGATTGTAGATCGGGCATTCCCGCTCGCCCAGGAATAATCCTTACTTGAATTTCTACTTAATGTAGATGAATATGCTATCAAAGGCGTAGACGCAGAATAATCCTTACTTGAATTTCTACTTAATGTAGATGGACGGACAGACACGGGCTTTCCACTGGAATAATCCTTACTTGAATTTCTACTCTGCTTCTGCAGCTTGTAGATTTGTATTTATTTTCTCTCAAATAAAAATTGAAAGCGCCGACATGCGGATGAAGATGCTTGTCGGCGCTTTCTCCAATGTGTGGATATAGAAAAAACGGCTGAATAATGGCAGATCAGAGAGAATACCGGAGGCAATGAAAAAATTATTCCGCATTTTTGTTGCAAAATGCCGCATCCTTTGCTATAATTTTCTTAGCGCTTTAACTGAATAAAATTTTTCAGGAGGTTTACTTTATGGGTAAGTTTGTCGTTAAGGAAACTGCAACCGGCATTAAGTTTGATCTGAAGGCCACCAATGGCCAGATCATTGCCAATTCTGAGGTTTATAACAGCGAGGCTGCCTGCCTCAATGGCATTGAGAGCGTCAAGAAGAATGCTCCTGTTGCCGCTGTGGAGAACCAGACCGTAGAGGGCTATGCCGAGGAGAAGCACCCCAAGTTCGAGATCTATCTGGATAAGGCCGGCGAGTATCGCTTCCGCCTGAAGGCCACCAACGGCCAGATCATCGCCACCGGCGAGGGCTACAAGACCCTGGCCAGCTGCGAAAACGGTGTGGAGAGCGTGAAGAAGAACGCTCCCGAAGCCGAGGTCGTGAAGGAGTAAGGCAAATGGATATCAAGGCAAAGATCAACGAAATCGTAGACAAGATCAAAAATGACCCCTCCCTGAAGGAAGACTTCCAGAAGGATCCCGAGAAGGCCATTGAGAAGGTCATCGGCGTGGATATTCCCGACGGCATGGTGGACAAGGTCGTTGACGGCGTCAAGGCAAAGCTCACCGCCGATAAGCTGGGCGGCGTAGCCGGCAAGCTGAAGGGCCTGCTCTAAACCGATCCGGACTGTGCGTACTTGCTGCGCACAGTCTTTTTTCGCAGAGAAATTTTTCCGTTGCCCTTGTAAAATCCGGCGAAATGCGTTACAATAGACCAAGATCAAATAAAAGGAGGCACTACCATGGCATTTTGTCATAACTGCGGCACCCATCTGGCAGACGGTGCTGCTTTCTGCGCAAACTGCGGCGTAGCTCAGAAGCCCGCTGCACAGCAGCCCAATTATCAGCAGCCCAACTACCAGCAGAACTACCAGCAGCAGAATTATCAGCAGCAGGCCTATCAGCAGGCTGCTCCCCAGGAGGAGAACAGCTTCAAGAAGCTGATGGACACCCCCGATCATACTGCGGAACTGGATCCCAAGGATATCCAGCAGAACAACATTATGGCTCTGTTCTGCTATCTGGGCATTCTGGTTCTGATCCCCCTCTTTGCGGTGAAGAACTCCCGTTACTGCCGTTTCCATGCCAACCAGGGTCTGGTCAGCATCATCCTCTCTGCGTTGATCGGTGTATTTTCCAGCTTGCTCGGCGGTCTGGTTCATTGGGTATTCTTCCTGCTCCTCTCTCCTGCTGTTGTAGCGATCCTGGCTCTGCAGGTCCTGGGCATCATCTATGCCATCCAGGGCAAGGCCAGAGAGCTGCCCATCATCGGCAAGATCAAGCTGCTGAAGTGGTAAATATTCCTACATAACTGAGAGGCTGTCCCAAGGGGGCAGCCTCTTCTTGTTTGAGGCACGCCAAACTGTTCGGCTCCGGATCAAGCTGAAAATACCTCTTGACAAATAATACTATGCGTAGTATAGTATTATGCGAGGGGAGGTAGTGTATGGATATTCAACTGAAGCGTGGCCTGCTGGAGGTTTGTGTTTTGGCGGCCATCAAGAACGGGGACTCCTATGGCTATCAGATCATCAAGGATATGAAGCCCTATGTCTCCATCTCCGAGTCTACCCTTTACCCCATCCTCCGCCGCCTGGAGGCAGGGAACTGCCTGACCGTCCGCTCCATGGAGCACAACGGACGCCTGCGGAAATACTATCACATCACGCAGAACGGACTGGAACGGATCGAGGCATTCCGGGAGGAGTGGAAGGAGATCATGGAGATCTATCGATTTGTTGTGAGGGAGGCACAGGAACATGACGAAAGCTGAGTTTTTAGAGAAAATTAAGGTACGGATCATCATGCTGCCCTATGAAGAGCTTTGCCGCCATATAGACTATTACGATGAGATGATCAACGACCGTATGGAGGAGGGCCTCAGCGAAGAAGAGGCCGTGGCAACCATGGAGCCGCCGGAGCTCATAGCGGAGCAGATCCTGAGAGAGGTTTCGCCTTTGGAAGAGAGGGCCGAGCCGATCCCCGCACCGGAGCCGATCCCGGCACCGGAGCCGATCCACGCACCGGAGCCGATCCCGGCACCGGAGCCAAAGAGAAGCTACGGCTACCGTCTGGGCTTTCTTCCCTTTGCCATCCTCCTGCTTTTGGTGACCATTGCGATGCATCTGGCGGCAGTTTGCCTTGCCGGATGCGCCGTGGGATTTTGCATACTCTGCGTGTGGGCAGCGGTCAATAAGGGCCTGGGTGCTGCCCTGGTTATGGGCGGTACTTCGTTGATCTGCCTTGGCACATTCTTTTTCCTGCTTCAGGCCTGCAGCGCCCTTCGCCGTGCCACCGGCCGCTGTATGCGTTGGGTCTGCGGAAAAAACAGTAAGGAGGTACCCGAGCAATGAAAAAAGGATTTTGGACCGCAGGCGCTCTCTGCCTGACCATAGGCATCGTCCTTTTTGTTGTGGGCGGATTCTTTTCCTCGGGTTCTAAGGACTATCAAACCGTAGAGCGGAGCTTCAGCGGTGGGATCCGGGGGATCAGCATCGATTGCAGCGCAGAGGATGTGTATCTCCGTCCGTCCACGGACAATCAGTACCATGTATTTTGCAGTGGCTCAGAAGAGACAGAGTTCAGCATAGAAGTGATCGAGGGCATCCTCACTGTCACCTCAGACCAGGAGTTTCTGGAAAACCTTGCTGCATGGGACTTTGGAAATCAGGCAAAGATCACGGTGCAGCTCCCTGTAGGGAACTCTGTGGTTCCCCTTGAGTCCGTAACGGTCAGCACGGCCTCCGGCGATGTACTGGCGGCAGAGAAACTGCTGCTTCGCCGCTGCGAGATCACCACCGCCAGCGGAGATGTCTCCTTCCGAGCTGCGGTACAGGGGAGAATGCGCATTGAATCCACCAGCGGCGATATTTTTGTGGAGGATCCCTCCAAAACCCCGGCCTATGAGTTCATTTTGTCTTCCACCAGCGGCGATCTTACGCTGAAGGGGCAGACCGTGTCCGCAATCGTCGTCGAAAGCACCAGCGGCGATATGCTGCTGGAGGATTGTGAGTTCGGCACACTGACAGCGAATTCTGTCTCCGGCGAGATCGACCTTGCAGGCGTGGATGCAGAGGAATGCTACATCCAGACCACCAGCGGTGATGTCTCCGCGGGCTTGCGGAGGGCTATGGATTTCCATTGCAGCAGCACCAGCGGCGATATCGAAACGCCGGCCTCTGTATCCGGCGGCCTGTGCCAGATCGATACCACCAGCGGTGATATCAAAGTCTGGATCTATTCACGAAATTCTGTCTCCCAATCTGATCAGAAATAAAACTGAGCAACAGACCGATAAATTTCTGTTTGCATACCAATTGCACAAAAAGAGGGCTGCCCCTTGATGGGGCAGCCCTTGCTTTGTTATATGGCGTATTGGCTGGTATAGATCTTGTGATAGAAGCCCTCTTTTTTCAGAAGCTCCTTGTGAGTGCCCTGCTCCACGATCCTGCCCTGATCCAGTACCAGGATCAGATCCGAGTCCACAATGGTGGAAAGACGGTGGGCAATGACGAAGCAGGTGCGGTGCTGCATCAGCTGATCCATGGCCTTCTGCAGCAGGATCTCTGTACGGGTGTCCACATTGGAGGTAGCCTCGTCCAGGATCAGCAGCTGGCGGTCGGCCAGCATGGCCCGGGCGATGGTCAGCAGCTGCTTCTGGCCGCCGGAGAGGTTGGTCATGTCATCGCCCACGATGGTGTCGTAGCCCTCGGGGAGGGTGCGGATAAAGTGGTCGCAGTAGGCCTTTTTGCAGGCCTCCTCCACCTCCTCCCGGCTTGCACCGGGCTTGCCGTAGGAGACGTTTTCGAAAATCGTCCCCCGGAAGAGCCAGGTATCCTGCAGCACCATGGCGAATTGGTTTCGCACCTCGTCCCGGCTCAGCTTGGCCATGTCCATGCCGTCCAGAAGAATTCTTCCGCTGTCGATGTCGTAAAAGCGCATCAGCAGGTTCACAATGGTGGTCTTGCCGGCGCCGGTGGGGCCTACGATGGCCACATTCTGCCCCGGCCTTACCCGAATATTCAGATCCTGAATCAGGGGCTTGTCCTTGTCGTAGGAGAAGTCCACATGCTCAAACACGACCTCACCCTTGACCGCACGCTCCGGCTTTGCCTCCGGTGCTTCTTCCTCGGCCAGATCCATCAGCTTAAAGACACGCCTGGCAGCGGCCTTGGCATGCTGCAGGTCGCCGAAGCCTCCGGCGATCTGCTCTAAGGGGCCGGAGAATTGCTTGGCAAAGAGCAGCACCGTGACCACAGCGCCCACGGAAATAGATTCCGTGCTGACAATGAGCCACACACCCACCAGGCAGATGGCGATATAGCTCAGGGCATTGGTAAAGGTAATAATGGGCCGCACCACCGAGGAAATATAGCTGGCACGGAATTCCGCATCGCAGCGGCGATGGTTGACCTCGCTGTGCTTTTTGCGGGTGTGTTCCTCCAGATTGTAGGCTTTGGTGGTGGCGAAATTGGTGTAGGATTCCTCTACCACGGAGTTCAGATTGCCGCCCTCGGTAAACATTTGAAAATAATGCTTCTCACTCTTGGAGGAGAGGTAGGAGGACAGCAGCAGGCTCACGGGTGTCAGCCCGATGACGATCAGCGCCAGCCGCCAATCCTCCAAGAACATCATAAGGGAAATGCAGAGGATCATCAAAAAACCGGTCATGAGGGTATCCACGATCTGGTGGATGTAGTTACCCATGGTGGATACATCATCGGTCATACGGGAGAGGATATCCCCCACGGGAGTCTGATCCACATAGCTGACAGGCAGCTTCTTGATCTTCTCAGAGATGCGGATACGCAGAGAGCAGGTGAAGTAGCGGCTGACCACCCGGTTTAAGAGGAGCATTTTCAGATAGCTCAGGATGCTGTAGAGGGTGTAGATGCCCAGAAGAACGGCCAGACCGGGAAGCAGCGCAGCAAGGAGATCCCCGGTAAAGCTGCCCTCCCAGTAGCTGTAGAGCAGGTCGATGGTATCGCCTAAGAGCTTCGGGCCCACAGAGGAGCAGACAATGATCAGAAGGCAGAGAAAGCAGGCCAGAAGCAGCCATTTCCAGATGGGCCTGGCCTCCTTCAGCAGGCGGGATAGGATGCGGTCTTTCTGCTTTTTCATTCCTTGCCACCTCCTGTCTGGGAGGCATAGATCTCCCGATAGATCCTGCAGCGCTCCAGCAGCTCCTGATGCTTGCCGGAATCCACCAGCTTGCCCTGATCCATTACGAAAATGCAGTCCGAGCTCATGGCAGAGGTGATCCGCTGGGTCACAACGATCTGGGTGCAGCCAAGAAGCTTTTGGTTCAGGGCGGTACGCAGATTCTTTTCCGTCAGGAAATCCAGAGCGGAGAAGCTGTCGTCAAATACGTACACCGCAGCCTTTTTCACAATGGCACGGGCGATGGACAGCCGCTGCTTCTGACCGCCGGAGAGGTTCTTGCCGGCCTGCTTGATCTCGTGCTCCAGGCCGTCCTCGCAGGTGGCCAGATAGTCCGAAAGCTGGGCGATCTGAACCGCCTCCAGGATCTCCTCCTCTGAGGCATCGGGATTGCCCATGCGGATATTCTCTCCAATGGTGCCGGAGTAGATGGCGGAGCTCTGAAGCACGGTGCTGATGCCGCTGCGCAGGGCGTGCTTGCTCAGCTCGGTGGTGGGAACGCCGTCTATGAGCACCTGACCGGCGCTGGGATTGCGGAAGCCTAAAAGCAGAGAGATGAGGGTACTCTTGCCGCTGCCGGTGCCGCCGATGATGGATACCTTCTGCCCACGGTGGATGCTGAGGCTCACCTTGCTGACGGCATCCTCGGCGCCGCCGTAGGAGAAGCTGACGTTCTCAAAGCGGATCTCGCCCTGCACCGCAGCCTCCAGGCCCACATGGATATCGCCGCTGCCCTTGGCATCAAAAACCTGCCCGATTCGTCCGGCAGCAACCTGGGCGTGGGGATACATGACCACGGCAAAGGAGGCCATCATCACCCCGTTCATTACCATGGTGATATACTGGATGATGGCGAAAATATCACCGGCGCTGAGAGCGCTTGCGCCCTGCTCCATGCGCCAGCCGCCGATGTAGACGATCAGCACGATGCACAGGTTCAGAAGCAGCATGGAAAGGGGCATCAAGATGCCCATGGACACATTGCCCTTGATGATATTCTCTGCCATCACATGGGTGGCATCGGCAATGCGCTCATGCTCCCGTCCCTCAGAGTTGAAGGCACGGATCACCCGAATGCCACGGAGCCGCTCCCGCATAATGGCATTCTGCTTGTCGATGTAAAGGTCAGACTGATCCCAGAGGGGCAGAACCTTCTTGCCCACCCGGATCACCACAAATACGATGATGGGGATGAAGACCATCAGCAGCAGGGAAAGCAGAATATCCTTCTGCATGGACAGCACCACGCCGCCGATAAAGAGCATGGGAATGGTAGCCACCGTACCGGCCAGCATAGAGGCGATCCAGCTCACCGTATCCACATCGTGGGTGGAGCGGGTGACCAGGGCGGCTGTGCCCAGGGAACCGAATTCCTCGAAGGAGAGGGTATTAACTTTTTGAAAAATATCCGCCCGGAGATCGGCACAGAAATGGGCCACGACCCAGGAGGAGAGCCGTGAGCCCAGGATAATGCCCGCCAGGCTCACACCTGCCACCAGCAGCATCTGCCCGCAGCGCAGGAAGAGCAGCTCTGTGTCACCGCTGCGGATGCCGTTGTTGAGAATGTCCGACATCAGGGTCGGCAGCAGCAGATCGCACAGGGTGGAGATGCAGATCAATAGCGTTGCCAGCAGCAGCTTGCCCCAATAGGGCTTTAAGTAGGGGATAATTCGTTTCATAGCTTACCTGTAGAAATAGTTTGCGCCGCACAGAAGCTCAAAGCAGGCGTTGACCTCCTCGTCGGTGAACAGAGCGTGGAATTCCTTTGAGATGACCAGAGCCTCGGCGCTGAGAGCTAAGAGCTTCTTCTGACAAAGGGCATCAAAACCGTCGGAGATACGGCCCCGACGGATCAGCTCCTGCATGGCGCTGACACCGCCGTAACGCTCAACGGAGCGCCGCAGCTGGGGCTGCCGGATGCCCTGCTTTTCTGCCTTGTCCAGTTGCGCCAGTAGCGCAGTTGTAAATTGATCCATATTCGATCCCTCCGCCATGGATTCTATCACAGATCGTCACAAAATGAAATAGGCAGTACACCAGGATTATACGATATCCCGCAAAAATAACAAGCAACCGCTGGTTGATGCAGAGAGGCTTTCCGGTTGAAAAGAAAAAGTTCTGTACAAATCCCGGAATATTTCGTATAATGGAAGAAGTTGTGTGCGGAAATTTTGAATTTTCTGTTAGGAAATCCTTCTGCTACTTTTTTTGCGCAACGATTTGTGATATAATACAGCAAATGCTAAGACGAAAGGTTTATTTCTATGGGATTGATCAGTAAGATTTTCGGTACCCGTTCCGAGCGTGAGGTCAAGAAGCTCAAGCCTCTGGTGGACCGCATCGAGGCCCTGGGCGATGAGATGAAGAAGCTCTCTGACGAGCAGCTGCGGGATAAGACCGCTGAATTTAAAGACCGCCTTTCCAAGGGCGAGACCCTGGACGATCTGCTGCCGGAGGCCTTTGCGGTCTGCCGTGAGGCAGCTGACCGTGTGCTGGGCATGCGCCCCTATCGGGTGCAGCTCATCGGCGGCATCGTCCTGCACCAGGGGCGGATCGCTGAGATGAAGACCGGCGAGGGCAAGACCCTCGTTGCCATTCTGCCTGCCTACCTCAATGCCCTGGCGGGGAAGGGTGTCCATATCGTTACCGTCAATGACTACCTGGCCAAGCGTGACTCCGAGTGGATGGGCAAGGTCTACCGTTTCCTGGGGCTGAAGGTGGGTCTGATCATCCACGGTCTGAAGTCCGAGGAGCGCCGTCAGGCCTATGCCGCCGATATCACCTACTGCACCAATAACGAGCTGGGCTTCGACTATCTCCGTGACAATATGGCGCTGTATAAGGAACAGATGGTACAGCGTGGTCATAACTTTGCCATCGTGGACGAGGTGGACTCCATCCTCATCGATGAAGCCAGAACCCCCCTGATTATCTCCGGCAAGGGCGAGGAATCCACGAAGCTCTATGAGATGGCGGATTTCTTTGTCTCCGGCCTGAAGAAGAAGGTCTTTGCCACTCTGGACGAGAAGGAAGAGCAGGACAACCTGGACTGCGACTACTATGTGGAAGAGAAGTCCCGTACCGCCTCCCTCACCGCCGCCGGTATTGCCAAGGCCGAGAAGTATTTTGCCGTGGAGAATCTGGCAGACGTGGAGAATACCACCCTGTCCCACCATATCAACCAGGCCCTCCGTGCCCGTGGCATTATGAAGCGGGATATCGACTATGTGGTCAAGGACGGCCAGGTCATCATTGTGGACGAGTTCACCGGCCGCTTAATGTACGGCCGCCGCTATAACGAGGGCCTGCACCAGGCCATCGAAGCCAAGGAAGGGGTCAATGTGGCCAGCGAGAGCAAGACCCTTGCCACCATCACCTTCCAGAATTTCTTCCGTCTCTACTCCAAGCTCTCCGGCATGACCGGCACGGCGCTGACCGAGGAAGAGGAATTCGCCGCCATTTACAATATTGATATTGTGGAGATCCCCACCAATAAGCCCATTGCCCGTAAGGACAACCACGATGCCGTGTATAAGACCGAGGCAGGGAAGTACCGTGCAGTCATCGAGCAGATCAAGGTCTGCCATGCCAAGGGACAGCCGGTTCTGGTTGGTACTGTATCCATCGAGCGCTCCGAGCTGCTGAGCAAGCTGCTGCGCCGGGAGGGCGTGAGCCATACGGTCCTCAATGCCAAGCACCACGAAAAAGAAGCGGAGATCGTTGCCCAGGCCGGTAAATTCGGCGCTGTAACCATCTCCACCAACATGGCAGGCCGTGGCACAGATATTATGCTGGGCGGCAATGCCGAGTATATGGCCCTGGCGGAGCTGCGCAAGCAGCAGCTGCCCGATGAGCTCATTGCCGAGGCCAATTCCTATGCTGAGACCCGGGATCCCGAGATCCTGGAGATCCGTGCCGCTTTCAAGGAAGCTTACGCACGGCATAAGGCTGCCGTGGATGTGGAGGCGCAGAAGGTTCGTGAGGCCGGCGGCCTGTATATTGTGGGTACCGAGCGCCATGAGTCCCGCCGTATCGACAATCAGCTCCGTGGCCGTTCCGGCAGACAGGGCGATCCCGGCGAGACCCGGTTCTTCCTGTCTTTGGAGGATGAGGTCATGCGGCTCTTTGGCTCGGAACGGGTGATGGGCATGATGAATGCCCTGGGCCTGGATGAGGACACCCCCATCGATGCCAAGATCCTCTCCGGTGCCATTGAGAATGCCCAGAAGACCGTAGAGAGCCGAAACTTCCAGGCCCGTAAGAGCGTCCTGGAGTATGACGATGTGATGAATACCCAGCGTACGGTGATCTATAAGCAGCGCCGCTCGGTGCTGGATGGCGAGGATCTCACCGGCACCATCGAGGCCATGATGCAGGAGGTTCTCTCCTCTGAGATCGCAGAGGCCTATGCCACCGCTGAGGAAAAGGCCCCTCTGGAGCTGATCGATGAAAAATTCCGTGGAATCTACTATCCCGTGGGCGCACTGGAGCTCTCCCGCAGCCTGACGGAATCCGAGGCCCAGGAGGAGATCAGTCGCCTGATGCACGAGACCTACAAGAAGCGTGAGCAGGAGTTCGGCAGCGACCGGATGCGTGAGATCGAGCGGATCATTCTGCTGCGGGTGGTAGATGAGCATTGGATGGAGAATATCGATGCCATGGACGATCTGAAGCAGGGCATCCGTCTCCGTGCCTATGGTCAGACCGATCCTGTCATTGCCTATAAGCGGGAAGGCTACGCTATGTTCGATGCCATGATCCGCTCCATCCGTGCTGAGACGGTGCGCCGCCTCTTCCTCTTCCGCCTGCGCAGCGAAGAGGATGTGAAGCGGAAGCAGGTGGCTCAGATCACCGGAACCGGCGGCTCGGACAAGACGGTTAAGAAGCAGCCTGTGGTAAAAAAAGTCAAGGTGGGGGCCAATGATCCCTGCCCCTGCGGCAGCGGCAAGAAGTATAAGCATTGCTGCCGGGATAAGGATGAGGCAAAGTAATGAGCGTGACCTGTGTAAAAAAAGGCAACCTGGAATATCTCAGCAGCTCCCTGCTGGAGGAAACGGCCCACTGCTTCTCCACCCGCTACGGCGGTGTCAGCCAGGGGCATTTCGCCTCTTTGAATCTGGGGGTTCACCGTGGCGATAGTCCGGAGAATGTGCATCAGAACTATGGCATTCTGGGGCAGGCTGTGGGCTTTGATCCTGCCCATACGGTTTTTACCAAGCAGATCCACACCGATCTGATTGAGCGAGTCGGAAGAGATCAGTGGGGCAGGGGCCTGCTTCGGGAAGTGGAGGAGGGCTGTGACGGCTTAGTGACCAACGAGCCCTTGACCGCTCTGACGGTCTTCTCCGCCGATTGCACCCCGGTGCTGCTCTATGACCCCGTGCAGAAGGCCATCGGCGCTGTCCATGCCGGCTGGCGGGGCACGGCCATGAAGATCGCCGCAAAAGCAGTTCTGAAAATGACCGAGGAATTCGGAAGCCGTCCGGAGGACATCCATGCCGCCATCGGCCCTTGCATCGGGCAGTGCTGCTTCGAGACCCATAATGACGTTCCTGATGCGATGCTGGCTTCTTACGGCGAGGCTGCAAAGGGCTGTATCTGTGCTGTGGGCGAGAAATTCCGGGTGGATCTTAAAGGGCTCAATGCCCTGTCTCTTCGGGAGCTGGGCGTGACCCGGATCGATATTGCGGCGGATTGCACTGCCTGTGCGCCCCATCGCTTCTGGTCTCACCGCCGGGTGGGCAACGAACGTGGCTCGCTGGCGGCTGTGATCATGCTGAAGGGGGAGATGGGATGAAAAAAATTCTGTACCTGTGTCTCTGCCTTGCGCTGCTGCTCAGCGGCTGCGGCGGTGCGACCCGGCCTACCCCGGCCTCTACCACGGAATCTGAGCTTCAGGAGTATGAGGAGATCGTGGTTCCGACCCAGGAACCGGAAAAGGAGTATCCCACCTTCGGCCTGTCCTATCTTCCTGCCTACGGCTTAAACCCCTATCTCTGTACCGCTACGGCAAACCGTGCCATTTTCTCCCTGATGTACGAGGGCCTGTTTACCATCAACGAGCAGTTCCGGGCAGAGCCGGTTCTCTGCGAGAGCTTCCGGGTCTCCGATGACGGCCGTACCTACCGCTTCACTCTGGTAGATGCCAAGTTCTCCGATGGCTCTCCTGTTACGGCCGCCGATGTGGAGGCATCTATTGCTGCTGCCAAGAAAAGTCCCCTGTACAAAGACCGTCTGAGCCATGTGGTTTACTATATTCCAGAAGGGGATAAGACCCTCCTGGTGCAGTTGGATACCCCCTATGAGAATCTGGCGCTGGTAATGGATATCCCCGTGGTCAAAATGGGTACCGAGGAGGCTGCGCTGCCGGTGGGAACCGGCCCCTATGTGAGCCGCAGCGTCAAACTGGTGCGCAATCCCTACTGGTGGCAGGAGGGCTTTACGGTCCTGGATTATGAGGAGATCCAGCTGCAGATCTGCACCGAGGCCAACGATCTCCGGGATAATTTCGAGTTTGGTGGAACCAACTTGGTCTATTTTGACCCCAATTCGCCTGCGGCCGTGGGCTTCCGCTGTGACTATGAGGTCTGGGATGTGCCCACCACGGTATTCCACTATATCGGCTTTAACCTCTATAGCGGTTATTTCACCAATGACACCTTGCGTGCGGCGGTGACCTATATTGTGGACCGTGAGAGCCTGGTCAACCGGGTATATGGCGGCTATGCGCTGGCCAGCGAATTGCCCTGCTCTCCCAGCTCCGATCTCTTCGATCCCCAACTGGCGGAGAATTACGACTATGCACCGGCCAGCTTTATGGAGGCGCTGTCCAATTCCGGTGTGCTGACCAGCGAGGAGTATCAGAATCATGCCGGTATTTTCCTGGTCTGCTCTGAGGATCAGACCCGTGTGGCTGCTGCCAATGAGATCTGCGATGCCCTCAAGTCCTATGGCTTAAATCTTCGGCTGAGTATTGTGGACCGGGATAGCTACGAGGATGCGCTGGAGGACGGGGATTTTGACCTCTACTTCGGCGAGACCAGACTCACCACGAACTTTGATCTCAGCGAGTTTTTTGAGGAGAAGGGCTCTTTGTGCTATGGTTCCATCGATAGCGACAGCCTGGAAGACCTCTGCGAGAAGGCGCTGGAGAATTCCGGCAGCTATGTGGAGCTTTGCTCTCAGGTGATGAAGAAAGCCCCCATTTGTCCTGTGGCCTTTAAGAGCTACTCGGTCAATGTCTCCCGAGGAATTATCACCAATATGTATCCCGCTGTGGATTTTGTGTTCCATAATTATGACTATGCCAGAGATCTGGCTGATGCAGACAAAACCTATGAGCCTGAGCCGGAATCCTCTTCGGAGGAGCCTACCGGAGAAGAACCTCCGTCCTCCGAACCGGAAGCCTAAACGACAACATCCCCGTGACGAATCGTCACGGGGATGCTGCATTTGACCAGACTTTGGTTTCTGCCGTCGGCTTATCCGCAAAGCTTTTTGCGGCATCGGCAGATTATATATGGGAACAGGAGAAAGGGAGGAAAACCTGTTCCATGGCTATATCATAGCAGAAGTTCGGTCTGAAGTTGTGAACAAAGAATAAACGATATGAAAAGAATTTGCGGTACACCAAAAGGCGTACCGCAGATTCTTGTTATAACTCAGCGTTCTTCTCGGAAATAGGCCAAACCCAGGGAAGCGGGCGGCTGCTTTTCCTTGTTGTTCCGCATACTGGAGATGACCAACACCACCACAGTAACCACATAGGGAAGGATCTTGTACAGCTCTGTGGGGATGAAGGGGATCTGCAGACGGGTATACAGGATCATCAGGGCGCCAAAGAGGACAGAGCCCCAGATGGCGGAGAGGGGTCTCCACAAGCAGAAGATGACCAGCGCCACAGCCAGCCAGCCGAAGCCGGCCAGGCCCTCGTGGTTCCAGGTGCAGCCTGCCAGGGTGACGATGTAGACCATGCCGCCGATGGCAGAGATGCCGCCGCCGATGATGGTGGCCAGGTACTTGTTCTTGGTGACGTTGATGCCGGCTGCGTCAGCAGTAGCAGGGGACTCGCCCACAGAGCGCAGGTACAGGCCGGTACGGGTCTTCTTCAGGAAGATGTGCAGGCAGATTGCAAGGACGACTGCCAGGTAGAAGAAGAAGCTGTGCCCGAAGAGGATGTCTCCGATAATCGGGATATTCTGCAGGAAATTGGGGAAGGGAGAGGCGATAAAGGCTTCCTTCAGGTCGTTGCTGATGGAGACGTAACCGCCGGCCTGAATACGCATATATTCGCCAACGAACTGGCCAACGCCAGTACCGAAGATGGAGAGGGCAAGGCCGGTAACATTCTGGTTGGCGCGGAGGGTGATGGTGATGAAGCTGAAGATCAGGGAGGCTAACGCACCGGCCAGCAAAGCGAACAGGATCGCAACGGCAAAGGCTACGATCACGTTGGCATTTCCTGCGCCTACGATCTTTTCGTAGTAGAATACGCCGCCCAGACCGATGGCACCGCCCATGTACATAATACCTTCCACACCAAGGTTCAGGTTGCCGGACTTCTCTGTCAGGATCTCGCCCAGTGTACCGAAGAGCAGCGGGGTGGAGTAAGAGATCGCCGCAACGATCAGAGTAACGATAAAGGTCATGATCTCATTCATTTGGAAGCTGCCTCCTTTCCGTGTGCTTTGGAGCGCAGGATCATGCGATAGTTGATGAAGAACTCACAGCCCAGCATGCAGAACAGCAGCAGGCCGATGATAATGTGAGAAATCGAGACGGGAACGTTCAGATTGGTCTGCAGGGTATCGGCGCCCATGGTCAGAATACCCAGCAGCATGGAGATGACGATCATCACAAAGGAGTTCAGCTGGCTGAGCCAGGCGACCGTAATGGCGGTGAAGCCTACACCGTCTGCGATGTCGCTGGCCAGGGTTCCGTTGGCACCGGAGGCCACAATGAAGCCCACCAGACCGCTGACAGCGCCGGAGAGGAACATGGTACGCATCATGATGCCGCCCACGTTCATACCCGCATAGCGGGCGGTGTTCAGGGAGTCGCCGATGACGGCGATCTCATAGCCCTGCTTGGTGTGGTTCATGTAGATGTATACCACGACTACCAGAACCAGTACGATGATCCAGCCGCAGTGGATACCGAAGACCTTGGGGAGGATAGCCTCGGCAGGGAACTGTGCCATACGACCCTGACGTCCCTGCCAGGGGCCGATCTGCAGCCAGGCAACGACACCAATGATGATGTAGTTCATCATCAGGGTGAACAGAGTTTCATTGGTGTTCCACTTTGCCTTGAAGAAGCCGGGGATCAGACCCCAGATGCCGCCACCGATGAGGGAGGCCAGTGCCATCAGGATCAGCAGAACCAGAGAGGGAACCTTTCCGGCTAACTGGCGGACGACGAAGGTAGCAGCCAGTGCACCGGCTGTGATCTGGCCCTCTGCACCGATGTTCCAGAAGCGCATCTTAAAGCAGGGGGCAATGGCTAAGGCGCAGCCCAGCAGGGGGATGGCGATCTTAATGGTCTGCTGCAGGTAGACCTTAGAACCCAAAGAGCCCTTGATCATGGTGCCATAAGCTTCGATGGGGTTGACACCGGTGATCATAATAATGAAAGAGCCTAAAATCAGCGCCACCAGGATAGAGGCGATCCGGATCAGCCATGTAGAGGCAGGACGGATGCCTTCCCGCTTTGCAAGACGGATCAGGGGAGTTTTTGCTTCATTATGCATATTATTCCGCCTCCTTTCCGCCAACGGTGGTCATGAGAAGACCGATCTCCTCTTTGGTGGCGGTGCGGGCATCTACGATGCCGCTGACCTCGCCGCCGCAGAGCACGAGGATCTTGTCGCACAGCTCCAGCAGCACGTCCAGATCTTCGCCTACGAAAATAACGGCTGCGCCCCGCATCTTCTGCTCGGTCATCAGGTTATAGATGGTGTAAGAGGTGTTGATATCCAGACCACGGACAGCGTAAGCACTCATAAATACCGAGGGTGCGCTGGCGATCTCACGGCCCACGAGAACCTTCTGTACGTTACCGCCGGACATTCTGCGGACGGGGAAGTCTACGCTGGGCGTTACGACCTCCAGATCATGCCAAATCTTATTGGCCAGGTTTTCGGGATCCTTCCGGTTGACGAAGGGGCCCCAGCCTTTCTTCCAGCTTCGCAGCATCATATTTCCGGTCATGCCCATGGAGCCTACCAGACCCATACCCAGGCGATCCTCGGGGACGAAAGCCAGTGCAACACCGGCATTCTTGATCTGCTTGGGGGTCTTACCGACCAGCTGGGTTTCGTTTCCGTCAATGGGGGTATAGAGAATGCTGCCGTTGGCAATGGGGCAGAGACCTGCAATGCTCTCCAGCAGCTCCTTCTGGCCGGAGCCTGCAATACCGGCAACGCCCAGGATCTCGCCGCCCATGGCAACGAAGCTCACATCCTTCAGCTTCTTGATTCCCTCGCCGTTGATGCAGGTCAAGCCTTCCACCTTCATGCGGGGCAGGGGATTTTCGTACTTCGGGCGGTCAATGTTCAGGGTCACAGAGCGGCCGACCATCATATCGGTCAGCTGCTGGGCAGTGGTCTCAGCGGTCTTTACAGTGCCGATGTACTTGCCCTTGCGGAGCACCGCCACCTCGTCGGAAATAGCCATAACCTCATTGAGCTTATGGGTGATAATGACGATGGCCTTACCATCGGCACGCATATTTCTCAGAACGTCAAAGAGTCTTTCGGTCTCCTGGGGAGTAAGAACAGCCGTAGGCTCGTCCAGAATCAGGATATCCGCGCCACGGTAAAGCACCTTTACGATCTCTACGGTCTGTTTTTGAGAAACAGACATATCATAGATCTTCTTGGTAGGATCGATATCAAAGCCGTAACGTTCGCAGATCTCCCGTACTTTTGCGTTGACTGCCTTCATGTCGTGCTTGCCATCATTCAGGCCGAGGACGATATTTTCTGCAGCGGTAAAAACATCGACCAGCTTAAAATGCTGGTGGATCATACCGATCTTGTATTTAAAAGAGTCCTTGGGGGAGCGAATGGTGACCGGTTCGCCATCCGCCAGGATCTCGCCCTCATCGGGAAGATAAATGCCTGCCAGCATGTTCATCAGGGTTGTCTTGCCGCTGCCGTTTTCACCCAACAGCGCCAGAACCTTACCCCGCTGCAAGCCCAGGCAAATGCCGTCATTGGCAACCACGGAGCCAAAACGCTTCGTGATGTTTCTCAGTTCAATTGCATAAACAGTTTCCAAGGCTGCCATCCTTTCTCATTTCGAGATGCCCTTGCAGGAGCCGAAATGGGGTATTTAGAATATCTGTATTTTACAAAAGGGCTGCAAATGCAGCCCTTTTGATAGAACCATGTTGCGTTATGGATTAGAATGCGGAGTTCAGCCACTCGATGCCGTCGATCTGCAGAGCGAAGTAAGGAGCGGACTGGAAGTGGGACTCGTTGAAGCAGCCGTCAAACACAGCCTCTTCGGAGTCGGGAGCAAAGTCGCCATCGGTGTCCAGTGCAAATGCATTGGTCAGAGGAGCGCCGCCAATGGTGAAGGTGGTGGTGTCGAATACCTTGATGGTGCCGTTGGTGATGGCAGCCTCGACCTCAGCGATCTTCTCGGCAGTGCCGGGAGCGGCAATGGCTTCGTTCAGCGGGGTCATAACAACAGCGCCTTCCTTAAAGCCGCCGGTCCAGTCCTGGGGGAAGGACTCGCCGTTGGAGACGGCACGAATGATCTGGGTGAAGTAGACACTCCAGTCGATACGGGTACCGATCAGGGAAGCATCGGGAGCAACGCCGACCATGTCGTTATTGTAGCCGGTGTGGTATGCGCCCTTGCTCTGAGCGGTGGTAGCAGGAGTGGAGTTGTCGGAGTGCTGGGAGATGAGCACGCAGCCTGCATCGCAGAGAGCATCGGCAGCAGTAGCTTCAGCAGTAGCATCGGACCAGGAGCCCACGAACTGAACCTTCATGGTAACGCTGGGGCAAACGCTCCGTGCGCCCAGGTAGTAGGAGGTAAAGCCGGAGATAACTTCTGCGAAGGAGAAGGCGCCGACATAGCCGATGACAGCCTCTTCAGCGGTGATCTCGCCCTTTTCGATCATCTCCTGCAGCTTCATGCCTGCAACCACGCCGGCAACATAACGGCCTTCGTAGATGTTGGCAAATGCGTTGTGGGTGTTGTCCAGGTTGTCGCCCCAGGAGACCTGGTTGGTGCAGCTGACAAATTCAATGTTGGGATAGTTGGGAGCGACCTTCAGCATGTAGTCCTCGTGACCAAAGGAGTTATTGATGATCAGATCGCAGCCTGCCTCGGCGAGCTGGATGTTGGCATCTTCACAAGCAGAATCTTCGCCAATGTTCCATTTGACGATCCATTCAACGTTAATGCCTTCGGCCTTGAGCGCTTCCGTAGCTGCTTCTTTGCCGCGGATAAAGTTGTAGGTGTAGCCCTGGTCGTTTTCATCGCCGATGCAGATCAGGCCAACCTTGATGGTCTTGCCGTCGCCCTCTTGAACCTCTTCGCCGCCGCCGGATTCACCGCAGCCGACAAAGAAAGCGCAGATGAGAGACAGTGCCAGGATGAGTGCAAGAATCTTCTTCATGTGATTTTCCTCCTTAATATAATTGTCAGTCAATTTGTTGACTTGCAACACAAAAAATAACCACTATGTATTGCATGTACATATCATACACAAAAATTTAGTCTGATACAAGAGTTTTTTTGAAAATAGTGGCCCTGAATAAAATATTTGTCAATATTCTCAAAAATATTTTGCTCAATATGAGCAAAATGACGAAAGAAAAAAGAACGGAAAACCCATCGTTTTCGGCCTTCAAAATTGTAAGCGTTTACAATATAATATGACTCACGGCGCAACATATTGGTATCGAACTGGTAATCCGAAAAGCTGCAAAGAATCTGTTCAAAAATTTTTCAAATATTTTGAAAAAAGTGCTTGACAAATAGGGATTTCGGTGATAGAATAGCCAAGCGTTCGCGAGACATGGGAACGCAAACAACGAAAGATGGCGCGGTTCGGAGCCCTGCGATGATGGCCGCTCAGCTTTTTATATAGGCTGCGAAAGC
>JAFQCY010000009.1 GCA_017399355.1 Oscillospiraceae bacterium | reverse complement strand
GGCCTCCAGGGTCTCCACCAGGCCGGTGGAATTGTCCACGATCTGGCCGTTGGGCAGCACACCGCCGGGGCGGATGGCGTTGCGGTAGCGGATCTCCCAGGGGGTGATGCCCACCAGATCCGCCATCATGTTCAATAAGGTCTCCGTGGCGAAGCAGGTCTGGGTCACGCCGAAGCCACGGAAAGCACCGGCAGGAGGATTGTTGGTATAGTAGGCCGTGCCCTCGATCTCGAAATTCTCGTAGGCATAGGGACCTGCGGCATGGGTGCAGGCACGCTCCAGCACGGGGCCGCCCAGGGAGGCGAAGGCACCGGTATCCGAGGCAACTTTCGCCTTGACACCCTGAATGATGCCGTTCTCGTCGCAGCCCATGGTGAAGTCCATCTCGAAATGGTGGCGCTTGGGATGCACCAGAAGGGACTCTTTACGGGATAGTTTTACCTTGACGGGGCGGCCGGTGCAGTAGGTGATCAGCGCCGCATGGTGCTGGACGGACATATCCTCCTTGCCGCCGAAGCCGCCGCCCACCAGGGCGTTCTGCACCTTGACCTTGTTGGTTCCCAGGAGCAGGGAGCATTCGTGGAGGGTGGAATGGGAGCTCTGGTCGGAGGAGATGATGAAGATATCCCCGTCGGCATCCTTGTAGGCCACGGCGCACTCGGGCTCTAAGAAGGCGTGCTCCGTCCAGGGGGTCTCGAAATGCTCGGTGATCACATGCTTGCTGTTCTTGATGGCCTCAGCCGCATTGCCCCGGGACACATACTTATGGGCCTGGATATTATTCTCTTCCTCGTCAAAGACCCTGGGGGCATCGGCGGCGGCCGCCTCCTGGATGGAGTTCACCACCGGCAGCACCTCGTAGGTCACCTTCACTAACTTCTTGGCCTTCTCCAAAACCTCCCGGTTCTCCGCCACCACCAGGGCGATGGCATCGCCCAGATAATGGGTCAGACCGCCGATGGGGATCAGGGTGTACTGGTCGTGCTTCATATGGCCGATCTTGTTCTGCCCGGGGATGTCCTCCGCCGTCAGCACGGCGATGACACCGGGCAGCTTCAGGGCAGCCGCAGGGTCAATGGCCCGGACACGGGCACGGGCATACTTGCTGCGCACAGCGCCGCCATAGACCATGCCCTCCACATAGAAATCGTCGGGGTACTTGCCGCAGCCCAGCACCTTCTCCTCCACGTCCAGGCGGTGGACCCGGGAGCCGATCTTCCAATCCGTCACGCTGGGCAGGGGGATGGTCCTCTCCCGGAGGAGCTTGCCTGCCAGGCGGATGGCAGCGATGATCTTCACATAGCCGGTGCAGCGGCAGTAGTTATTGCGGATGGCAAAGCGGATCTGCTCATCGGTGGGGTCGGGGCATTTGTCCAGCAGGCTCTTGGCGCAGAGCACCATGCCGGGGATACAGAAGCCGCACTGCACCGCTCCGGCCTCGCCGAAGGCATAGGTATAGGCGGTCTTTTCAAAATCCGACAGACCCTCTACGGTAAGGACACTTTTGCCGTCCAGACGGTCGGTATCGGGAATACAGGCACGGCAGGGCTGGCCGTTGATCAGCACGGTGCAGGCACCGCAGGCGCCCTCGCTGCAGCCGTCCTTGGCGGAGGTCAGGTGCATCACATCACGGAGATACCGCAGGAGCTTCATTTTCTTGGTAACGGTGACCTCCTGCCCATTGAGCATGAATGTTGCCATAGGGAAAACCTCACTTCCTATTTGTGCAGATGACACAAAACGAAATGGAAAAACACTGCTATTTTTGCACTATAGTCACATTATACAATAAAACTTCCGCTCCTGCAAGGAGCGAGGTCGTTCTTTTTTCGGAAGTTTACCGGGAAACAGGCGTAAATATCCCCTTACGATACATCTCGAACAGAAATTCGGCAATGCCGAACAACCTCCCGGGTACACCGCAGCAGCATCGTCATCCCCCGGGGAGGACGCTCTCTGTCCTTGGGGAGGATTGGACTGCAATGATTTAGACGAAATTTCGTTTTTCTCCGAAAAAAGAATAGAAATCCCAACATCTTTGTGTTATAATATATTGTTAGCAGATAGAAAGGAGGGAGAGCGCTTTGCAGTTTGGTACATTTTTGGGCAACGACAGCCTGAAGGAACGTCTTTCTGCCGCCCTTAGCAAGGATCGGCTCTCCCATTGCTACCTGCTCACCGGCCCCGAGGGCAGCGGAAAACGAACCCTCAGCACCCTCCTGGCCGCTGCCATGCAGTGCGAGGCGCTGCCCGCCGGGCGGCCCTGTCTGCGCTGCAGCGCCTGCCGCAAGGTCTTAAGCGGCACCCACCCCGATGTGATCACCGTAAAGAAGCAGAAGGATCGCAAGACCATGGGCGTGGAGGTGATCCGCAGAACCTGCCAGGATCTCTACATCCGTCCCAACGAGGGCCGGAAAAAGATCTACATCTTCCCCAGCGGGAAGGAGATCACCCCCCAGGCACAAAATGCCCTGCTGAAGGGCATTGAGGAGCCGCCGTCTTACGGTGTGTTCCTGTTTTTGGCGGAGCAGGCGGATCACCTGCTTCAGACCATCCGCAGCCGCTGCGCCGAGCTGAAGCTGAGCCCTCTGCCGGCAAAGCTCCTGGAGGAGGAGCTGGCCAGGCGCTGCCCCGACCGCCCGGAGCAGGCCCGGAGAGAGGCCGCCCTCCGCAGCGGCGGCTTCCTGGGCCAGGCCCAGCAGCTTCTGCAGCAGGAGGAGAGCCTTGCCCCCCAGGCAGCCGCCCTCCTGACCGCCTATGCGCAAAAGGACCCCATAGCCCTTATTACCGCCGGTTTCGCCTTAGAGCGGCAGAAGCGGGAGGCTCTGCTGGAGCTTTTCCCCCAGTGCCGCCGGATCCTGAGCTATGCCCTCAGCTCCCCCAGCCTCCACCCGGTGGCCCTGACACTATCCCGTGGCCGCAGCCGCAGCGAGCTGGCCGCCGCCGCCCGGGCCTTTTCCCAAGCCCTGACTCTGCTGCAGGCCAATGTCTCCCCGGCCCACACCTGCGGCAATTTGATGATTTCTTTAGACAGTAAGGAGTAACTATGGATCAGATTCCCAACGAGGCGCTCGAACAGGAGCGTGTGACCGTCTGCGATGTGCAGTTTCGCAGCGGCTCCAAGGTATATTTTTTTGACCCCGGCAATTTGACGGTGCTGCCGGGCATGGATGTCATTGTGGATACCGCCCACGGCCAGGAGTTTGGCCGCTGCACCCGGGGCAACCACCTTGTCAGCGCCGGCCAGGTGGTGCAGCCCCTGCGCCAGGTGATCCGCATCGCCACCCAGAAGGATCAGAAGATCCATGACGAGAACCGCATTTTAGAGAAGAAGGCCTTTGAGCTGTGCCGCAAGAAGATCGAGGAGCTGGGTCTGGACATGATCCTCACCTCCACGGAGTACACCTTCGACGGCAGCAAGGTGCTGTTCTACTTCACCGCCGATAACCGTGTGGATTTCCGGGAGCTGGTAAAGATCCTGGCCTCCCAGCTCCACACCCGTATTGAGCTGCGGCAGATCGGCGTCCGGGACAAGGCCAAGATGGTAGGCGGCCTGGGCATCTGCGGCAGACCCTTCTGCTGCGGCGAATTCTTAGAGGAGTTCC
>JAFQCY010000084.1 GCA_017399355.1 Oscillospiraceae bacterium | reverse complement strand
TATTCCAAATCCGTGCCGAAGGCACACCTCAGTTTTTCGTCCTTCGTGATTCGTTCGCAGCATGAAGATGCTGCGGACTTACAGACATTTTCCTTCATCCCACCAAAGGAGGTATTTCCATGGAAACCTTAAACGCTTTGACCCAATACTACAGCAGCTATGATGAAAACAGCCGCCTGGACTCCCGTCGGGGACAGGTGGAGTTTCTCACCACCCTCCGCTATATCGAAAAATACCTCCGCCCCGGTATGCGTGTGCTGGAGATCGGCGCTGCCACCGGCCGCTACAGCCACTACCTCGCCCGTCAGGGCTACCGGGTGGATGCGGTGGAGCTGGTGGAGCATAATATCGAGATCTTTCGGGCAAATACCCAACCTCATGAGACCGTCACCGTCACCCAGGGCAATGCCAAAGATCTCTCCGCCTTTGCGGACGACACCTACGACATCACCCTCCTCTTAGGCCCCATGTACCATCTGTTCACGGAGGCGGACAAGCTCCGGGCTCTCTCCGAGGCCATCCGTGTGACCAAGCCCGGCGGCCTGATCTATGCCGCCTACTGTATGGGAGATGCCTCCATTCTGCTCTATGGCTTCGGCCGGGGAGAGATCCACAATATCATCCGGGACTGCATGCTGGATCCCGTGACCTTTGAGACCTTCTCTCAGCCCTGGGATATCTTTGAGCTGGTGCGCAAGGAGGATATCGATGCCCTCCGCAGCCGGTTTCCCGTGACCCAGCTCCACTTCCTGGCCACCGATGGCTACTCCAACCATATGCGCCAGACCCTTCAGGAGATGGACGAGGAGACCTATGCCCTCTATCTCCGCTACCATTTTGCCACCTGCGAACGGGTAGACCTTCTGGGCTACTCCAACCATACCTTAGACATTTTCCGAAAGGAGGCACCCCATGCTCTTACAGGAATTTGACCCCGCAAGGCGGGCGGTCATCAACCCGGATCAGATGTTTCAGCCGATCCCAAATTTTCCGGAAACCATGGTCAGCATTTTCTCCCATCAACTGTTTGATAAGATCCTGGAATTCTTAGGCGGCGAGGAGATCGCCTGCACCAATGATGTAGACGGCATCTGGCCGGTCTACGAGGTGAAGTACAAGGGAAGGCGCTTTGCCTTCTATAAAGCACGGCTGGGGGCACCGGCCTGTGTAGGCAGCTTTGAGGATGTGATCCCCATGGGCGTGAAACGGATCATCCTCCTGGGCAACTGCGGCGTTCTGGATCGGAGCATTCAGGATTGCGGCATTATCATCCCCACCCGGGCGCTCCGGGACGAGGGCACCAGCTATCACTACGCCCCTGCTGCCGATTTCATCGAGGTGAACAAAAAGCATAGAGACACCTTCGCCCAGCTCCTGCAGGACTTCGGCTATTCTTCCGTCAGCGGCACTACCTGGACGACGGATGCCTTTTACCGGGAGACAGCCCAAAAGGTGGCCGCAAGAAAAAGACAGGGGGCCATCTGCGTAGAGATGGAGTGCGCCGCCATGCAGGCGCTGTGCGATTTCCGTGGGGTGGAGTTCTTCCAGTTCCTCTATGCCGGAGATAATCTGGATCATTCCGGCTGGGATCCCCGCAGCCTTGCCGGTCATGTCCGCCTGGAGGACAAGGAGAAGATCGCCCTTTTGGCCTTTGAGCTGGCCTGCAAAATGGAGGAAGAAGCATGAAACTGATCCGAGCCACGGAGGCCGATGCGGAGCGGATTTGCCGCCTGCAGCAGCTGGCCTTTGCAGCCCTTTTGGAAGCCTATCAGGACGGCGATCTCAATCCCGCCAACGAGAGCCCGGAGCGGATCCGGCAGAAGCTCCGTCAGCCGGAGACCTATTATTATTTCATTGAAGCAGAGGGCGAAACGGTTGGCGGCATCCGTGTGGTCGTGCCCACGGATCACCGGCCCAAGCGGATCTCGCCCCTCTTCATCCTCCCGGAGTTCCGGGGCAGGGGCTATGCCCAGGAGGCCATCCTTCTGGCAGAGCAGCGCCACGGCGCAGACCACTGGAGCCTGGACACCATTTTGCAGGAGCCGGGCCCCTGCCATCTCTACGAGAAGCTGGGCTACCGAAAAACCGGCCAAACCAAGGTTATGAACCATAAAATGACCCTGGTTTTCTACGAAAAGGAGAATTCCCTATGACCGTCACTGCCCGAAAAATTCAGCCTGCCGATGCCCAGGCGGTATCCCGGCTGATCTGCCGCACCCTCCAAATTACCAATGCCGCCGACTACAGCCCGGAAGAGCTGGCGGCGGTGGCCGCAAGCCTCTCCCCGGAGAAGATTCTGTGGCGGGCAACGTGGATGCACTTCTACGTCTTCTGCCACGGGGAAACCATCGTAGGCTGCGGCGCTGTGGGGCCTTATTGGGATAAGCCCGATGAGTGCAGCTTTTTCAATATCTTCGTCTTGCCGGAGTACCAGGGCAGGGGTGTGGGCAGCAGGATCATCGAAACCCTGGAGCAGGATGAGCTCTTCCTCCGCTGCAAGCGTGCCGAGATCCCGGCCTCCCTCACCGCCGTCAATTTCTACCGCAAATTCGGCTACGACTTCAAAAACGGCATCACTACCCCCGACGAAGAAAAGCTCTACCGCCTGGAAAAATACAGAAAATAGCAGCATAAAGGAGAAATCAGCATGGATCCCATCACCATCCGAAAAATCGAAGCCCATGAAGTTGCCGCAGCCATGACACTGGCTATGGAGGTCTTCCTGCAGTTTGAGGCCCCGGACTATGGCCCGGAGGGGGTGGCGTCCTTTCGCCGGGATATCATCGAGAACGGGGACTACTTAGAAAAAGCCCGCCTCGGCCTCTGCCCCATTTATGCTGCCTTTGACCGGAGCGAGATGGTGGCCATCATGGTTCTGCGCAGCAGCAAGACCCATATCAACCTGGTCTTTACCAAAAAGGAGTACCACCGCCGCGGCATTGCGACGGCGCTCTTCCGCTATCTTTTGGCGGATCTGCTTCGGGAGAACCCCGGTCTGGAAGCCCTGACCCTGAATTCCTCCCCCTATGGCCTGCCCTTCTACCTGCACCTGGGCTTCGTCCCCCAGAGCCGGGAGCAGACCATCAACGGCATCCGCTTCACCCCTATGCGGTATACCGTCTCCCGCACTTGACAAAATGGAACATCTGTTCTATAATTAGAGCATACAAAGTCCCGTTTATGGGGCATACGAACTGCTATACTATAATAAATGATGAATGGAGGGAAGCGAAATGAAGAATTTGTCCGATCAGATCCGTGGCTCTCTGCTGGGTGGTGCCATGGGAGATGCCCTGGGCTATCCGGTGGAATTTCTGCGCCGCAGCCAGATCCTGCGCCGCTATGGGGAGCAGGGGATCACGGCCTATGAATATGACCCCCTGACGGGGAAGGCCCTGATCTCTGATGATACCCAGATGACCCTCTTTACCGCTGAGGGAATGCTCCGAGCTGCGGAAGGAGAACGTCCCTTGTATGTGTCTGTTGCAGAGGCCTATCAGCACTGGCTCATCACCCAGGAGCAGCATATGGTCTCTCCCGATCCCAATTCTCCGCTGAGGAGCGTGCCGGAGCTCTATCGCCGCCGTGCCCCGGGCAATACCTGCCTTTCCGCCCTCTATGAGGCCCGTCTTCGCCCCCTGACGGAGGATCCCCTGGCCGAGCCCTGCAACCATAGCAAGGGCTGCGGCGGCATCATGCGGGTAGCGCCTCTGGGCCTCTGCCTGGCGGATCACCGGGCGGCTGCCTTAGAGGGGGCCAGAATGGCGGCCATCACCCATGGCCATCCCTTAGGCTACCTGTCTGCGGCGGTGCTGACCTGCCTGCTCAGCCATATCCTCTATTCTACCGGGGAGACGCTGGAGCAGATGATCCGCAATGCGCTTCAGACGGTGGGCGCTCTGTTCCCCACGCTGCCGCATTTTGACCGGCTCCGCCGCCTGACGGAGCATGCTCTGCTGCTGGCCAAAAATACGGACAGCGATGCAGAGAATATCCCCCTTTTGGGAGAGGGCTGGGTAGGGGAGGAGACTCTGGCCATCAGCCTGTACTGCTCCCTGCGCTATGAGGAGGATTTCTCCGCCGGTCTGATCGCCGCCGTGAACCACGATGGGGACAGCGACTCCACCGGTGCCGTCACCGGCAATCTCCTGGGGGCCCTCCACGGCTACGAGGCCATCGCAGAAAAGTGGAAGCAGAATCTGGAGCTGCAGGAAGTGCTCCTGGATACCGCCGATGCCCTGATCCGGATCAGCAGAGCCTAAAATCCACAAACCTGCAGCAAAGTTCTCCAAAATCAGCAGAAACCCCTTGACATTTTGGCCTTTCCTGCGTACAATATAGCAAATTCAACTATGGCTGAGGTTGCGGATGACATCAGTACCTCTGCTCTTAACGGCGGGCAGCCGGAGCAGGGGGAAAGGGGACTCCGCCGAAGTGCCGGGCAGGCTGTCCGCTGCCCTGTGCTGGGACCGTGCAGAAGATGCACGGGACTGTCGTCCCAAAGGGGCGGAGCGCAACCATAGGGCGTGGTCCTTCTGATGCTCCGTCCTGTGCGTTCGCTTGCCGAGCGCACAGTTTTTTATTTGGAGGAAAACGCTATGAAGAAGACACCCTTTGTCACCCTGGAGCAGGTGCAGGCCATTGCCCGGGACATCCCCACCCCCTTCCACCTCTATGATGAAGCCGGGATCCGCCAGAATGCCCGGGCCCTCCGGGATGCCTTCGCCTGGAATCCCGGCTTTCGGGAGTATTTTGCCGTAAAGGCCACCCCCAATCCCCATATCCTCAGCATCCTGAAGGAGGAGGGCTGCGGCTGCGACTGCGCCACCTACACGGAGCTGCTCCTGGCCAAGGCCTGCGGCTTCGCCGGCAAGGATATCATGTTCTCCTCCAATGTGACCCCGGAAGCGGATATGCGCAAGGCCTTTGAGCTGAATGCCTACATCAATCTGGATGATGCCAGCCATGCGGAGTTTCTGCTGCAGACCTGCGGCGGTGTGCCTGAGAGCATCTGCTGTCGCTACAATCCCGGCGGCAGCTTCTCCTGCGGCAATACCATTATGGATATGCCCCGGGATGCCAAGTACGGCATGACCGAGGATCAGATGGCCGGAGTATTCAGCCGCATGATGACCTTGGGGGTCAGGGAGTTCGGCATCCATGCCCTGCTGGTTTCCAATGCGGTGGGTAATGAGTATTACCCCGAGGTGGCGGCCAAGCTCTTCCACCTGGCGGTGCGCCTGCGCAATGCCACCGGCGCAAAGATCAGCTTTGTGAACCTCTCCGGCGGTGTGGGTGTGGACTACCGTCCCGAGCAGCCCAAGTGTGATATCCATGCCGTGGGCGATGCCGTGCGCCAGAAGTACGAGCAGATTCTGGTGCCTGCAGGCATGGGGGATGTGGCCATCTATACGGAGCTGGGCCGCTTTATGCTGGCGCCCTACGGCCATCTGATCGCCAAGGTGCTCCACCAGAAGCATATTTACAAGACCTATATCGGCCTGGATGCCTGCGCCGCCGACCTCATGCGCCCTGCCATCTACGGTGCTTATCACCATATTACGGTTCTGGGCAAGGAGGATGCCCTTCTGGATCATGTCTACGATGTGACCGGCGGCCTCTGCGAAAATAATGACAAGTTCGCCATTGACCGCTCCCTCCCCGGTATTGAGATCGGGGACTACCTGGCCATCCACGACACCGGAGCCCACGGCCACTCCATGGGCTATAACTACAATGGCAAGCTCCGCTCTGCGGAGGTGCTGCTCTGTGCCGATGGCAGCCACCGCCTGATCCGCCGTGCCGAGACCCCCAGGGACTATTTCTCCACCCTGGACTGCACCGGCTTCCGTTTTGAGGATTGAGCCACTGAATCATGAGGAAAAGAACTGTGGTTTTCACGGAACTGCAGTTCTTTTCCTATATTTTGTCAGCCAAGGGCAGGGGAGAGGGGATTTTTTGGAAATAAAATGTTTTGAAAATACCTTGAAAAATATGTAAACGCTTACTTTTTTGATTTTTCTCCCTTTCGTACAAAAATTATTGAAAATTTTTATGAAAAAACACAAAAAAGGGCTTGACATTCACGGATGCGTGTATTATAATGAACGGGCTTGCGTTAGGGGAGAACTCTGCGTAAGTACTGCGATGATGCAGGAGATTGCGTGTAAAAGCGGTAACTTCTGCGGAGTATGTCCGGTCATCGGGCGGCTGAGGCAAGATTCGTATGTGGCGTATATCGCCGCTATGGAACTGCAACGGTCGGCACAAAGTCGGCCTTTTTTCATGGAAGCGGAGTGATACGCACGGTTAAGCGTACATGAAATCAGCCTCGACCGTACCCAGAAAGACAACGAGATACTGAGTACGTTAAATTCAAGGAGGAAACACCAAAATGGCAAACACCATGATCAGAATTCGCCTGAAGGCTTATGATCATCAGCTCATCGACTCTACCGCTGAGAAGATCGTAGAGTCCGCAAAGCGCAACGGCGCTACCGTATCCGGCCCCATCCCCCTGCCCACCAAGAAGGAAGTTGTTACCATCCTTCGTGCTGTTCATAAGTACAAGGACAGCCGTGAGCAGTTCGAGCGCAGAACCCATAAGAGACTCATCGACATCCTGAACCCCAATGCCAAGTGCATCGAGGCTCTCCAGGGCCTGGATCTGCCCGCCGGTGTCGAGATCGAAATCAAGCTCTGATATACATTATTATAATATTGTATATTAAGCAATAAACCCCAGCGTCCCCTGATCGCTGCCGAGCGATCCCGGGTCAAGTTGGCAAACCAATGAGTGCCCAATGCTTAAGTTTGTCAACCAATAACCTAAAATAAGGAGTAAACAAGAAATGCAGAAAGCAATCATCGGCAAGAAAGTGGGCATGACCCAGATCTTCGATGAGACCGGCCGTGTGATCCCTGTCACCGTTATCGAGGCAGGCCCCTGTGTCGTCGCTCAGAAGAAGACCATTGAGAACGATGGCTACTCTTCCGTGCAGCTGGCTTACGGCGATGTCGCCGAGAAGAAGCTCAGCAAGCCCGAGATGGGTCATCTGAAGAAGGCAGGCATCTCTGCCAAGAAGCACCTGAAGGAATTCAAGCTGGACAACGCTTCCACTCTGGAAGTCGGCGCTGAGATCAAGGCTGACGTTTTCGCAGCCGGCGATCACATCGACGTCACCGGCACTTCTAAGGGTCACGGTTTCCAGGGCTCTGTCAAGCGCCATGGCACCCATACCAGAAGAAGTCCCACGGCGGCGGCCCCGTCCATCGTCACTCCGGCTCCATGGGCGCTTGCTCCACCCCCTCCCGTATCTTCAAGGGCAAGAACATGCCCGGCCACATGGGTGTGGAAACCGTTACTGTTCAGAACCTGGACGTTGTGAAGGTCGATGCTGACCTGAACATGATCGTTGTCCGCGGCGCCATCCCCGGCCCCAAGGGCGGCCTTGTCTATCTGAAGAGCACTGTCAAGACCATCAAGATCGCTAAGGGCGATGCCGGCATCAGCAAGAACCCGCAGAAGGCTTCCGGCCGTAACCCCCAGAAGGCTTCCGCCAGAGGCTAAGGAAAGGAGAGTTAAACTAAATGCTTAAGACTAATGTTTACGACATGAACGGCAAGCAGGTCGGCGAGGTTGAACTTTCCGAGGCTATCTTCGGTATCGAGCCCAACGAATCTGTTGTTCACGATGTAGTTAAGAACCACCTGGCAAACTGCCGTCAGGGCACACAGTCCGCTCTGACCCGTGCAGAGGTTTCCGGCGGCGGCAAGAAGCCCTGGAGACAGAAGGGTACCGGCCACGCCCGTCAGGGCAGCACCCGTGCTCCCCAGTGGACCCACGGCGGTATCGTATTTGCCCCCAAGCCCAGAGATTACAGCTACGCCCTCAATAAGAAGGTGCGCCGTCTGGCTCTGAAGTCCGTCCTGAGCGCCAAGGCTCAGACCGAGAATCTGGTCGTTATCGACGAGATCAAGATGGACGAGATCAAGACCAAGAAGTTCGCCGGCTTCCTGAGCGCTGTTAACGCTGACAGCAAGGCTCTGGTCGTTACCGCCGAAGTGAACGAGAATGTCGTTCTCTCCGCCCGTAACATCCCCGGCGTCAAGACCACGTTTGCTAACCTGATCAATGTGTACGACATTCTGAATGCTAAGAAGCTCGTTCTTGATAAGGCTGCTCTCGAGAAGATCCAGGAGGTGTTCGCATAATGAAGTCCGCATACGATATCATCATCCGTCCGGTCATTACCGAACAGTCCATGGAAGCAACCGATCTGAAGAAGTACGTCTTCTACGTTGCCAAGACCGCCAACAAGACTGAGATCAAGAAGGCTGTCACTGAGATCTTCGGCGTTAAGGTCGAGAAGGTCACAACCATCAACATGGATGGCAAGGCAAAGCGCCAGGGCAGATATCCCGAAGGCCGCACTGCCTCCTACAAGAAGGCTGTCGTAAAACTGACTGCCGATTCCAAGACCATCGAATTCTTCGAGGGTATGGTCTAATAACCATCTCAATTAAAGGAGTGTAACGCAAAATGGCGATTAAAACTTACAAGCCTTATACCCCTGCACGCCGCGGCATGACCGTGTCTGCGTTTGAGGGCGTAGATAAGAAGGCAAAGCCCGAGCGTAGCCTGGTTGAGACCCTGAAGAAGCATTCCGGTCGCAACAGCTACGGCAAGATCACCGTCCGTCATCGTGGCGGCGGCAACAAGCGCAAGTACCGTATCATCGACTTCAAGCGTGATAAGCTGGATATGCCCGCTATCGTTGAGCGCCTGGAGTACGATCCCAACCGTTCTGCCTTCATCGCTCTGGTGAAGTACGAAGACGGCGAGCTCCGCTACATCCTGGCTCCCGTTGGCCTGAAGGTTGGCGATACCGTCCTGTCCTCCGCAGAAGCCGACATCAAGCCCGGCAACTGCCTCCCCATCGCAAACATCCCCGTTGGTACCGTGATCCACAACATTGAGCTGCAGCCCGGCTACGGCGCACAGCTCGTCCGCTCCGCCGGCGTGGCAGCTCAGCTGCTGGCCAAGGAAGAGAAGCTGGCTCAGGTCCGTCTTCCCTCCGGCGAGATGCGTTATGTCCGCCTGAACTGCAAGGCTTGCATCGGTCAGGTTGGTAACATCGACCACGGCAACATCCACATCGGTAAGGCCGGCCGTACCCGTCACATGGGTATCCGTCCCACCGTCAGAGGCTCCGTGATGAACCCCTGTGACCACCCCCACGGCGGTGGTGAGGGTCGTGCTCCTATTGGCCGTCCCGGTCCTGTCACTCCTTGGGGCAAGCCTGCTCTGGGTTACAAGACCAGAAAGACCAAGAACCGTACCGACAAGTTCATCATCAAGCGCAGAAACAGTAAGTAAGGAGGAAATGAATAATGAGCAGAAGCATTAAGAAAGGCCCGTTTGTTGCTCCTGAGCTGTATAAGCGCGTTGAAGAGCTGAACAAGACCGGCGAAAAGAAAGTGCTGAAGACCTGGTCCAGATCTTCCACCATTTTCCCCTCCTTCGTAGGTCACACGATCGCTGTCCATGACGGCCGTAAGCACGTTCCCGTCTATGTGACAGAAGACATGGTTGGTCATAAGCTGGGCGAGTTCGTTCCCACCAGAACGTTCCGTGGACATTCCGGCTCCAAGACCTCCAATTCCAAGTAAGGAGGAGACGAAAACATGGAAGCAAAAGCTCATCTGAAATACCTGCGTATTTCTCCCCGCAAGGTCTCCATCCTCTGCGACCTGATCCGTGGCAAGGATGTCAAGACTGCTTGCGCCTATATCATGCAGACCCCGAAGGCAGCTTCCGAGCCCACGCTCAAGCTCCTCAAGAGTGCGATCGCCAATGCCGAGAACAACCACGGCATGGACGCTGACAAGCTGTATGTGTCTACCGCTTATGCCAACCCCGGCCCCACTCTGAAGCGTGGCCTGCCCAGAGCAAAGGGTAGATTCAACCGCATTCTCAAGAGAACGACTCACCTCACCATCGGTGTGAGCGAGAAGGCTTAAGGAGGTTACTATGGGACAGAAAGTTAATCCTCATGGATTGCGCGTTGGCGTGATCAAGGACTGGGATTCCCGTTGGTACGCCCGTAACGAGAAGGTCGGCGACCTGATCGTTGAGGACTACAACATCCGTAAGGATCTCAAGACCAGACTTTATTCCGCAGGCATCGCTAAGATCGAGATCGAGCGCAGCAATGCCCGTGTTAAGATCAACCTGCACTGCTCCCGTCCCGGTGTTGTCATCGGCAAGGGCGGCCAGGAGATCGAAAAGCTCCGCCTGGAGCTGGAGCAGAAGCTCGGCAAGAGCGTTGCTCTGAACATCGTCGAAGTTCGTAGCCCCGACCTCAACGCACAGCTGGTTGCTGAGAACATCGCTGCTCAGCTGGAGAAGCGTATCTCCTTCCGTCGTGCAATGAAGCAGGCTATGCAGCGTGCCACCCGTCTGGGCGCTAAGGGCATCAAGTGCTCCTGCGGCGGCCGTCTGGGCGGCGCCGAGATCGCCCGCAGCGAGTCCTACCACGAGGGTACCATCCCCCTGCAGACTCTGCGTGCTGATATCGAGTACGGCTTCGCTGAAGCAAACACCACTTATGGCAAGATCGGCTGCAAGGTATGGATCTACAAGGGCGAAGTCCTGAATTCCACCCTGCGTCAGACTGCTCCTGAGGCTCCCCGTCGTGATCGCCGCAACGACCGTCGCAATGACCGTCGCCGTGACGACCGCCGTGGCGGTGAGCGCAGACCTTTCAACGGCGAGCGCCGTCGTGACGACCGCCGAGAAGGAGGTAACCGCTAATGTTAATGCCCAAGAGAACAAAGTTCCGCAGAGTTCAGCGCGGCCGTATGAAGGGCGCTGCTTCCCGCGGCAATAAGGTATCCTACGGTGAGTTCGGCATCCAGGCTGTAGAGCCCGGCTGGATCACCGGCAACCAGATCGAAGCGGCTCGTATCGCAATGACCCGTTACACCAAGCGTAGCGGTCAGGTCTGGATCAAGATCTTCCCCGACAAGCCCGTTTCCAAGAAGGCTCTCGGCGTCCGTATGGGCTCCGGTAAGGGCGCTCCTGAGTACTGGGTAGCAGTCGTGAAGGCACAGAAGGTCATGTTTGAGATCGGCGGCGTTTCCGAAGAGGACGCTCGTGAGGCTCTGCGTCTCGCCCAGCACAAGCTGCCCATCAAGACCAAGATCATTGCCAGGGAAGAGGCAGTTTCTGAGAATGGTGGTGAATAATGATGAAGGCAAAAGAACTCAGAGCTATGGAAGTAGCTGAACTGGAAAAGAAGGTAGCGGACCTGAAGAAGGATCTGTTCTTCCTGCGGATGCAGCATGCATCCAACCAGCTGGACAACCCCGTCAAGATCGCCGCTGTCAAGAAGGACATTGCCCGCATCAAGACTATTATTCGTGAGAATGAGACCGCAATCTGAGGAGGTAACGGAAAATGAGTGAAAATACCAGAGCTTTCCGCAAAACCAGAGTTGGTCAGGTCGTCTCCGATAAGATGGACAAGACCATCGTGGTTGCTATTGAGGATAGCGTGCAGCACAAGCTGTATAAGAAGATCGTTAAGAGAACCTACAAGCTGAAGGCCCACGACGAGAACAACGAGTGCGGCATCGGCGATACCGTCAAGGTGATGGAGTGCCGCCCCCTGTCCAAGGACAAGAGATGGCGTCTCGTTGAGATCATCAAGAAGGCTGAATAAGGAGGTCGACAACTAAATGATTCAACAGGAAACTTTTCTGAAGGTTGCCGACAACACCGGCGCTAAGGAAATCAAGTGCATCCGTGTACTTGGTGGCTCCAAGCGTAAGTTTGGCAACATCGGCGATGTCATCGTCGCCTCCGTTCGCAAGGCAGCTCCCGGTGGCACCGTGAAGAAGGGCGAAGTTGTTCGTGCAGTCATCGTCCGCAGTGCCAAGGGCGTCCGCCGTGCAGACGGCACCTATGTTCGTTTCGACGAGAATGCCGCTGTCCTGATCAAGGACGACAAGAATCCCCGCGGCACCCGTATCTTTGGGCCGGTTGCAAGAGAGCTTCGTGACAAGGAATACATGAAGATCCTCTCCCTGGCTCCGGAAGTCATTTAATTAGGGGGTACGTTTGAATGAACATTAAGAAGAACGATACCGTTATTGTCTTGTCCGGCAAGTCCAAGGGCAAGAAGGGCAAGGTCCTGACCGCTATGCCCAGCGAGAACAAGGTCATTGTCGAAGGCGTCAACATCGCTACCTGCCACATGAAGGCTCGTAGACAGAACGAGGTCGGCGGCATTGTCAAGCGTGAGATTCCCATTCGTGTAGACAAGGTGCAGCTCTACTGCTCCAACTGCAAGAAGGGCGTCCGTGTCGGCTTCAACGTAGACGGCGACAAGAAGGTCCGTGTCTGCAAGAAGTGCGGCAAAGAAATCTAAGGAGGAGGAACGGTACCATGGCAAGACTGAAAGTTAAGTACAATGAAGAGATCGCTCCTGCTCTGATGCAGAAGTTCCAGTACAAGAGCGTTATGCAGATCCCCCAGATCGCTAAGGTTATCGTCAACGTTGGTTGCGGCGAAAGCAAGAACAACGCCAAGGAAATCGAAGCCATCTGCAAGGATATCGCCACCATCACCGGCCAGAAGCCCATCACCACCAAGGCTCGCAAGTCCGTTGCGAACTTCAAGGTCCGTGAAGGCGAAACCGTCGGCGTGAAGGTCACCCTCCGTGGCGAAAAGATGTGGGAGTTCATCGACCGTCTGTTCAACGTGGCTCTGCCCCGTGTCCGTGACTTCCGCGGCATCAACCCCAACGCCTTCGACGGCCGTGGCAACTACGCCATGGGTCTGAAGGAACAGCTCATCTTCCCCGAAATCGAGTACGATAAGGTCGACAAGATCCGTGGTATGGACATTTGCATCTGCACCACTGCTAAGACCGACGAAGAGGCCAAGGAGCTGCTGAAGCTCGTCGGCGCTCCGTTCCACGCTTAATTTGGGAGGGTACTGATAATGGCAAGAAAAGCTATGATTCTCAAGCAGCAGGCCGGAAACAAGTTCTCCACCCGCCGCTACAACCGCTGCAAGATCTGCGGCAGACCCCATGCCTACCTGCGTGACTTCGGCATTTGCCGTATCTGCTTCCGTGAGCTGGCTTACAAGGGCCAGATTCCCGGCGTCCGCAAGGCATCCTGGTAAATTACCAAATCCCGTGCTTCCGGCGGCAATGTGCCGACCGGAATGCACAAACCACACAGATAATTGTGTGATTCAAATGTAAGACAGGCATCAGAAGTCAGAGGAAAATGGAGCCGAAGGTCGGCTTACATTCCTCTGATACTCTGGCGTCTTAACGGGTTCAGCCCGTAACTTCTAAAGGAGGTAAATAACATGCAAATCACCGATCCCGTAGCAGATATGCTGACCAGAATCCGGAACGCTAACTCTGCAAAGCACGACACCGTTGATGTTCCCGCTTCCAACCTGAAGAAGGACATCGCCAAGATCCTGCTGGACGAGGGCTACATCAAGTCCTACACCGTTGAGGAAGACGGCAAGCAGGGTATCATCCACATCACTCTCAAGTATCTCGGCAACAAGGAGAAGGTCATCACCGGTCTTCGCCGTGTTTCCAAGCCCGGCCTGCGTGTCTATGCCGGTGCTGAGGAGCTGCCCAAGGTTCTCCGTGGCCTGGGTATCGCCATCATTTCCACATCCAAGGGCGTCATGACCGACAAGGCTGCTCGTGCAGCTCATGTTGGCGGCGAAGTCCTTGCGTTCGTCTGGTAAGGAGGTAACAGTATGTCCAGAATCGGCAAAATGCCCATCACTGTACCCGCCGGCGTCGAAGTGACCATCGCTGACGGCAACGTCGTTACCGTCAAGGGCCCCAAGGGTACACTGACCAGCACATTCCATCAGAACATGATCATCAAGCAGGAAGGCGCAGTGATCACCGTCTCCCGCCCCGATGACCAGCACGAGCATAAGAGCCTGCACGGCCTGACCCGTACTCTCCTGAGCAACATGGTCGTTGGTGTCAGCAAGGGCTTCAGCAAAGAGCTGGAAATCAACGGCGTTGGCTACCGCGCATCCAAGGAGGGCAATAAGCTCGTCCTGAACATCGGCTACTCTCATCCCGTCAACATGGAAGAGCCCGATGGCATCACCGTGGAAGTCCCCGCTCCCAACAAGGTCATTGTCAACGGCATCGACAAGCAGAAGGTCGGTCAGTTCGCTGCCAATGTCAGAGGTAAGAGACCCCCCGAGCCTTACAAGGGCAAGGGCATCAAGTATACTACCGAGGTCATTCGCCGTAAAGAGGGCAAGGCCGGCGGTAAGAAATAATAGGAGGTGTGCGTAAATGATTAAGAAGACCGATAAGAAGGCAATGCGTCTGCATCGCCATGTTCGCGTTCGCGGTAAGATCTCCGGCACACCGTGCAGACCTCGCCTGAATGTTTTCAGAAGCAACGCAAACATCTATGCTCAGATCATCGATGATGTTAACGGAGTCACTCTGGTTTCCGCTTCTACCGTGGAGAAAGAGTTTGACGGTGCAACCGGCAACTGCGAAGCAGCCAAGAAGGTTGGCCTGATGATCGCCGAGCGTGCCAAGGCTAAGGACATTGAAGAAGTCGTATTCGACCGTGGCGGTTATGTCTATCACGGCCGTGTGGCTGCCCTGGCCGACGGTGCCCGCGAAGGCGGACTCAAATTCTAAGAGGAGGAACGAGAAATGGCTTATAACAGAGCACCTGAAAAGGACAATGCTCCCGAAATGATCGAACGCGTCGTATACCTGAACCGTGTCAGCAAGACCGTTAAGGGCGGCCGCGTTATGAAGTTCTCCGCTCTGGTTGTTGTCGGCGACGGCAATGGCACCGTGGGCTACGGCCTCGGCAAGGCAGCGGAAGTTTCCGAAGCCATCCTGAAGGGCATCGCAAACGCCAAGAAGAACCTGCACAAGGTCACCCTCTCCGGCACCACGATCCCCCATGAGGTTACTGGCATCTACGGTGCCGGCACTGTTCTCATGAAGCCCGCATCCGTCGGTACCGGCGTTATCGCCGGCGGCGCTGTCCGTGCTGTCATGGAGGCTGTCGGTATCTCCAACATTCGTACCAAGTGCCTGCGCTCCAACAACCCCCAGAACGTTGTTAAGGCAACGATGCAGGGTCTGCTGAGCCTGCGTGGACCCGAAGAGGTCGCTCGCATCCGCGGCAAGAGCGTTGAAGAAATCATCGGATAAGGAGGATACGAACAATGGCACAGTTAAAGATCAAGCTCGTTAAGAGCATCAGCGGTCGTATCCAGAAGCACATTGCCACTGCTGAGTCCCTTGGCCTTCGCAAGATCGGCCAGGTCACCATCCAGCCTGACAATGCACAGACCCGTGGCAAGATCGCCAAGATCGGCTATCTGCTCCAGGTTACCGAAGTTGAATAAGGAGGAGACAAGAATGGAATTACATGAACTTGCTCCCGTAATGGGTTCTACCCATGTCGCTAAGCGTAAGGGCCGTGGCTGCGGTACCGGCAACGGTAAGACTGCAGGCCGTGGTCACAAGGGCCAGAAGGCTCGCTCCGGCGGCAAGGTTCGCGCCGGTTTCGAAGGTGGCCAGATGCCTCTGGCTCGCCGTATCCCCAAGCGCGGCTTCAACAATATCTTTGCAAAGCCCCTCACTGCTGTAAACCTGAATGCCTTCAATGCATTCGAGGACGGCGATGTAGTCGATGCCGCTGCTCTGGAAGCTAAGGGCATCATCCGTGACTGCAAGTACGGTCTGAAGGTTCTCGCCAACGGCACCCTGACCAAGAAGGTCACTGTCAAGGCTGCAGCTTTCTCTGGCTCTGCCAAGGAAAAAATCGAGGAGGCAGGCGGAAAGGCTGAGGTGGTGTAAGTGCTTACTACACTTCGCAATGCATGGAAAATCGTTGACCTTCGTAAGAAGATCTTCTTTACCCTGCTGATCGTCCTGCTTTACCGTATCGGTAACGTTGTCCCCGTACCCTTTGTCAATGTTGACCAGATGTCCCTGATGTTCGAGGCGAACCTCAGCGGCACCATCCTCGACATGATCAACATGATGTCCGGCAATGCATTCTCCATGGCAACCATCTTTGCCCTGGCCATCCAGCCGTATATCAACTCTTCCATCATCATCCAGCTCCTCACTATCGCCATCCCCGCTCTGGAACGCCTGAGCAAGGAAGGCGGCGAGGAGGGCAAGAAGAAGATCACCAAGATCACCCGTATGACCACTGTGGCCATCGCCCTGCTCATGGGCTTCGCCTACTTCTGGATGCTCCGCAGCTACAACTCCCAGTACAGCGGCATGCTGCTGATGCGCAGCGACTTCCTGGCCGCTGTGGTTATCATCCTGTCCTTCACCGCAGGCTCCACCCTGGTCATGTGGCTGGGCGAGCAGATCACCGAGCACGGCATTGGCAACGGCATCTCCATGATCCTGTTTGCCAACATCCTGGCCCGTTTCCCCGGCAGCATCATTGCTCCTCTGTGGGACATGTCTTTCACCAAGACTCCTTCCCAGTGGTACTGGGCAATCGCCCTGCTGATCGGTGTCATCGCTCTGATCGTCTTCGTTATCTTCGTATCCCAGGCCGAGCGTCGTATCCCCGTGCAGTACGCCAAGCGTGTTGTTGGCCGTAAGGTCTATGGTGGCCAGAGCAGCCATCTGCCCATCAAGGTCAATATGTCCGGCGTTATGCCCATCATCTTCGCTCAGTCCATTGCTTCTCTGCCTGCTACCATCGCTGCTTTCTTCGGCAAGCAGCATGGCTGGTGGAGCACCCACGTGTTCGGCAGCACTACCTGGCCCTACACCGTGCTGTACCTCCTGCTGATCGTCGGCTTCAGCTACTTCTATGCCACGATCCAGTATAACCCCGTGGAAGTTGCCAACAACCTGAAGAAGAACGGCGGCTTCATCCCCGGCTTCCGCCCGGGCAAGCCCACCAGCGACTTCATCCGCAAGGTCATCAACAAGATCACCCTCTTCGGTGCTCTGTACCTTGGTATCATTGCGGTTCTGCCCATCGTTCTGGGCGCAGTCCTGAAGGATTCCAGCTTCTCCTTCGGCGGCACCTCCGTCCTCATCGTTGTCTCTGTTGCCCTCGAGACCGTCACCGCCATCGAGGCTCAGATGATGATGCACAACTATTCCGGCTTCCTCGAGAAATAAGGGAGGCTTACTATGAGATTGATTTTGCTTGGAGCGCCCGGTGCGGGCAAGGGGACTCAGGCGGAGCGGATCGCCGCTCAGCTGAATATTCCCACCATTTCTACCGGTAACATTCTTCGCGAAGCAATCAAAAACGGCACGCCCATCGGTCTGCAGGCCAAGGGTCTCATCGACCAGGGTAAGCTGGTTCCCGACGATGTCATCATCGGCATCGTTCGGGAGCGGCTGGCCAAAGCGGATTGTGCGAATGGCTACATCCTCGACGGTGTGCCTCGCACCATCCCCCAGGCCCAGGCTCTTTTGGAGCAGGGGGTGGAGATCGACCGTGTCGTATCCATCGAAATCGCCGACGAGGTGATCGAGGGCAGAATGACAGGCAGACGCGTTTGCGGAACCTGCGGTGCCAGCTATCACATCGTGGCCAACCCGCCGAAAACCGAGGGGATCTGCAATAGCTGCGGCTCTGAGCTCATGATCCGCAAGGATGACAAGCCCGAAACGGTGCGTCACCGCCTTGCCGTGTATCATCAGGAGACCGAGGCACTGAAGGGCTTCTACGAGAACCTGGGCAAGCTCCGGCTTGTCAATGGCGATCAGCCCATCGAGGCAGCCACCCGGGACATCCTGGCGGCATTGGGAGAATAAACTATGATCCCAATTAAAAATGAACGTGAGATCTGTCTGATGCGCCGTGCCTGTAGAATTACCGCGGCAGCCCGTGCCTTGGCAGGGGAAATGGTAAGACCCGGCGTAACAACCAAGCAGATTGACAAAGCTGTCCACGATTATATCGTGTCACAAGGTGCAACCCCTTCCTTCCTGAACTACAACGGCTATCCTGCCAGCGCCTGTATCTCCGTGAACAATACCGTCATTCACGGGATCCCGGACGGCAGAGTGCTCCAAGAGGGCGACATCGTCTCCATCGATGTTGGCGCTTATATCGGAGGGTTCCACGGGGATTGCGCAGCGACCTTTGCCTGCGGCGAGATCTCGCCTGAGGCGCAGAGGCTCATTGATGTTACGAGACAGAGTTTTTACGAGGGTATTGCCCATGCCCGTAAGGGAAATCGGGTCTCCGATATCTCCCATGCGGTGCAGAGCTATGTGGAAGCCAATGGCTTCTCCGTGGTCAGGGCCTTCATCGGACACGGTGTGGGCGCCAATCTCCACGAAGAGCCGGAAGTTCCCAACTTCGGCAAGCCCGGCAGAGGACCTCGGCTGATCCCCGGCATGACCATTGCCGTGGAGCCCATGGTAAACGCCGGAACCTATGACGTGCGAGTCCTCCGGGACAATTGGACCACGGTCACAGCGGACGGTAAGCTCTCTGCCCACTATGAAAACACCGTTCTCATCACCGACGGCGAGCCGGAAATCCTCACCGTCACCGAGGGGCTTTGATATGGAAATATCAAAATCGGATTTCGTTCTCTCTCTGGCCGGGAGAGATCAGGGAATGCTGTTCTTTGTCTTAGACACAGACGGTGTGTACGTTTCCCTGGCCAACGGCAAGGAGAGAAAGGTGGAAAAGCCCAAACGCAAGAAACTGAAACACATCCGTAAAGTCCCTTGGCCAGATTCGACGCTTGCCGAGAAGCTCCGTTCCGGCGAGCAGATACTCAACAGCGAATTACGAAGGGAACTGGCGGCTATTCGTCAGCAAATCAACGTTTCAACCAAGGAGGGTTCTTAAACTTGGCAAAAGACGACGTAATCGAACTTGAGGGCATCGTAACCGATGCACTGCCCAATGCTATGTTCAAAGTCAAGCTTGGCAATGACCATACCATTTTGGCACACATTTCCGGCAAGCTCAGAATGAACTATATTAAGATCTTGCCCGGTGACAAGGTAACTGTTCAGATGTCTCCCTATGATCTGACTCAGGGTCGGATCACCTGGAGAAGCAAGTAATTGAAGAGACGAATGTCTCATATGGAGGTTAAACAGTATGAAGGTTAGACCGTCCGTGAAGCCCATGTGCGAAAAATGCAAGATCATCAAGCGCAAGGGTCGCGTCATGGTAATTTGCGAAAACCCCAAGCATAAGCAGAGACAAGGCTAATAGGAGGTGCTTGAAGTAAATGGCACGTATTGCTGGTATTGACCTGCCCCGCGAGAAGAGAATTGAGATCGGCCTCACTTATATCTTCGGCATCGGCAGAAAGAGCGCTAAGGACATCCTGGAGATGGCCGGCGTTGATCCCGACATCCGCGTCAAGGACCTGACTGAAGATCAGGAAGCTGCCCTGCGTGATGTGATTGATAAGAACTACACCATCGAAGGCGACCTCCGCCGTGAAGTCGCTCTGAACATCAAGCGTCTGACTGAGATCGGCTGCTACCGTGGCATCCGCCATCGCCGTGGTCTGCCCGTCCGTGGTCAGCGCACCAAGACCAATGCCCGTACCCGTAAGGGCCCCAAGAAGACCATCGCTAATAAGAAGAAGTAAGGAGGGATATGTAAATGGCAAAGGCTAATGCTAAGAAGGTCATCAAGCGCCGTCGCGAGCGCAAGAATGTTGAAAAGGGCGCCGTTCATATCCGTTCCTCTTTCAACAACACCATGGTTACCGTTACCGACCTGCAGGGTAATGCTCTGTCCTGGGCATCCTCCGGCGGCCTCGGCTTCCGTGGCTCCCGTAAGTCCACCCCCTATGCTGCACAGATGTGCGCAGAGACCGCAGCCAAGGCTGCTATCGACAACTGCGGCCTGAAGACCGTAGAAGTCTATGTCAAGGGTCCCGGCCAGGGCCGTGAAGCTGCCATCCGTGCCCTGCAGTCCGCAGGCCTGGAAGTCGTCTCCATTAAGGACGTCACCCCCATCCCCCACAATGGCTGCCGTCCCCCCAAGAGACGCCGTGTCTAATTCATAAAGGAGGAAATTAAAAGTATGGCAAAGAATACTCAGCCCATCCTGAAGCGTTGCCGCACTCTGGGCGTTTCCCCTGCCGCTATGGGTTATTCCAAGACTTCCAACAAGAACCCCGGTGGTCAGAGAAGAGCTAAGAAGTCCGAGTATGCAATGCAGCTGACCGAGAAGCAGAAGGTCAAGTTCGTATACGGCATCCTGGAAAAGCAGTTCCGTATGTACTATGAAAAGGCCGCCCGTGCAGAAGGCAATACCGGTGAGGTTCTGCTGAGCCTGATCGAGCGCCGTCTGGACAATGTTGTCTATCGCCTTGGCTTCGCCGCCACCCGCCGTGAGGCTCGTCAGCTGGTCAACCATGGCCACTACACCGTCAATGGCAAGCGTGTCAACATTCCGTCCTATATCGTAAAGAATGGCGACGTCATCGCTGTCTGCGAGAAGAGCTGCTCCAACAATCGTTTTAAGAAGCTGAAGGAAGACGATGCATTCATCGCTGCTCCCAAGTGGCTTGACCGTGACAAGAACACCCTGACCGGCAAGGTTCTCGCCATGCCCACCAAGGAAGACATCGACTTCGAGATCGCAGAGCACCTCATCGTCGAGTTGTACTCCAAGTAAGGCTTTACCCTCGTTTATTGGTAAGCTGTTTTACAAAGCAAAACATCAGTTTTGCAAATTAATAAGGAGGGTATTTAGTAATGGTAGAAATTGATAAGCCGCGTATTGAGTGTATTGACTCTCCCGAAGATCCGTCCCATGGCGTATTTGTTGTTGAGCCTCTGGAGAGAGGCTACGGCACCACCCTTGGTAACTCTCTGAGAAGAATTCTTCTCTCCTCTCTGCCCGGCACCGCAGCGACCTCCATCAAGATCGCCGGTGTCCAGCATGAGTTCTCCACCATCCCCGGCGTGAAGGAAGATGTGACCGAGATCGTTCTGAACGTGAAGCGCATCATCTCCAGAATGCACTGCGATGGCGTGAAGACCGTCTATATTGATGCAGCCGGTGAGTGCGAGATCACTGCCGGCGACATCAAGACCGATGACGAGGTGGAGATCCTCAATAAGGACCTGCACATCTGCTCTCTCGGCCCTGATGCCACCCTCAATATGGAGATCACCATGAGCCGTGGCCGTGGCTATGTCCCCGCCGACCGCAACAAGACGCCCCAGACTCCCATCGGTGTCATTCCCGTTGACTCTCTGTATTCCCCCGTCTACAAGGTCAACTACACGGTGGAAAACACCCGTGTAGGCAACATGACCGACTTCGACAAGCTGACCCTTGAGGTTTGGACCGATTCCACTACCACGGCTAAGGACGCTGTGTCCATCGCCGCCAAGATCCTCACCGAGTACCTGACTCTGTTCACCGATCTCTCTGAGAACGTGGGCAGTCAGCCCATTGTCCGTGAGAAGAATCAGGATGTGGATCCCCCCGCTCTGAAGCTGACCATTGAAGAGCTGGATCTCAGTGTCCGTAGCTTCAACTGCCTGAAGCGTGCCAATATCAACACCGTCCGCGATCTGATCACCAGAACGCCCGAGGAAATGATGAAGGTTCGTAACATGGGCAAGAAGTCCCTGGACGAAGTGCAGAACAAGCTGGCGATGATGGGCCTGTCCCTCGCCACGGAAGAGTCCGGAAACAACTAATTGAAACGATAACCTGTTTTACCTTTTAAGAAGGAGGAAATACGAATGTTTGGAACCCGTAAGCTCGGCAAGACCAGCGATCAGCGTAAGGCAATGCTCCGTCAGCTGACCACCGATCTGCTTGAGAACGGCAAGCTCGAGACGACCTTCTGCCGTGCAAAGGAAGTTCAGCCTGTTGTGGAGAAGATGATCACCCTGGGCAAGAAGGGCGATCTGGCTGCCTACCGCAGAGCTCTGTCCTACATCACGAAGGAAGATGTTGCCCATAAGCTGTTCAAGGAAGTGGCTCCCAAGTATGCCGACCGTAACGGCGGCTACACCAGAGTCATCCGCATCGGCGCCCGCCGTGGCGATGCAGCCGAGATGGCCATCATCGAGCTGGTGTAATCAAGATCAAGTAAAAGGAACTGTCTGAACAAGGCAGTTCCTTTTTTTGCTTCGCCATGAATTGCCTGGCGGCATGAATCGGCTTCGCCATGAATTGCCTTCGGCACGAATTGGGGTTTTTTCCCATGAATTGCAGCTTTCGCTGCAAGAATTGCGCTGCGGCGCATGGGGGCGGCGCTACGCTGCCGCACCGCCGTCAGAACCCGTAGTGGCGTACTGCGTGTGCCCGTGGCGTCATGGTCAAACAGATGTTTATCGGCGAGGCTAAGGACGAATAACTAAGAACGAATAACTGAGGTATCGGCTCTGCCGATGGGTTTTGAAATAAAGTCAAATCGATGTTTCTCGAACTGTTGGACGCACCAAAGACCCCCTTGTCAAAGGGGGTCGGATCGCCTTTCAGGCGATCCGGGGGGATTCGTGCAGGCAGTACGAATTCGCCGAAAACCTTACAGAATGACGGTGTTGCGGCGTGCGGAATCCCTCCGAGTCGCCTTTTCAAGGCGACCCACCTCCCTTTGACAAGGGAGGCTTTAGGGACGGCAAACTGTTCGTAAAATTTCTGTTTGACAGACTGTGCGCAGGCTTATTTTGCCTTATTGATCAAAAATTTCGTATCTTCGCTGAAATATTGGCGGTGTGGCCTTCGGTTTGATGGGTTGCCTTATGCAAATGTAACCCGATCAAAGGCACAATTTTGTATTAACCTTTTCCGGCCTGTGACAATTCCGGCTTTTTTGCCGTCTAATATACAGAGGCCTTAAAACACAACAGAGAGGAGGGATGTGCCTTTGCAGCGAGTCCAAAAGCTGTTTGAAGCATACAAGGATCCGGTCTACCGTTTGGCCCTGAGCTACTTGGGTAATACCGAGGATGCCCAGGACATCAGCCAGGAGGTTTTTCTGCGCCTGCTGCGCTGGATCGACCGCATCAAAACAGGCGCAGAACGGGCCTGGCTGACCCGTGTGACCATCAATTGCTGCAAGGATCTGCTTTCCTCCAGGATTACGACCCGGGAAGTGGAGGAAACGGATGCGGTCTATTTTCCGGAATCAGCAGACCTGAAGGATGCGGTTCTGTCCTTGCCCCGGGATTACCGTGTTGTGGTGTATCTATATTATTACGAAGCCTACAGCACCCGGGAGATCGCAGATCTCCTGAAGGTCAGTCAAAGCGTGGTGACCACACGGCTGCACCGTGCCCGTCACCATCTGAAAAAATTGTTACAGGAGGAAGCCTTATGAAGAATCAAATCAAGCAGGTATTTGATACGATCCAAATGCCCGAGGATTGCGCCCACCAGATCCGTTCTGCTCTGGATCAGGGAGCTGCACCCAAAAAGAAGCCTCGTCGGCTGCTGTATCGCAGCCTGATCGCCGCAGCCATTGCCGCCTGCCTTTTGCTGACGGTCACGGCGGCCGGCCTGTCCAAGGGCTGGCTGGATGAGTTTCTGGGTGAGAGCGAGACGGTGGAGAATGTGCAGGAGCTGGATATCACCGCCAATTTCCGGGAACAGGAGGTCACCCTGGAGCGCCTGCTCATGGACGGCCCCTTCCTCTATCTGCAGGTCAGCCTGCGCACCGTGGGCGATGTCAATGCGGCGGAGGTCTTTGAGAGCTTCTATGAGTACCCGGAGACTTCCCCAAAAGACCGTGTGAGCCTTCATATTGCCAATGGAATGCTGGTTCTGCCCCTATCCGAGCATGGGAAGGAGCAGACCGGTCTGGAATTCCTCTCCGTTGGCGCTCCGGCTCGTTCCTTCCGGCTCAGCCGCCTGGATGACGGCAGCGATATCAATTTCTGCTCCTACACCATGCAGTTCCTCATTCTGGATCTGCCTGCAGACTATGAGGGGCTGAAGCTGCGCCTGCGCCTGGAGGGACAGCGAATCTGGAACCCCGATGGTGGAGACCGATGGGACACACAAGAGCGCCAGGTCTTCCTGCTGGAGGAGGAAATTACTCTGACGGATGCTGAGGCGCGGGAGACACAAATGGAAGATGGCTGCGCCGTGAAGCTCCATTCTCTGGGTGTCCAGATCCACGGCAGAGATTTCGCAGATGTGGCAAAGGAGTCGCAGGAATGGGGCGTTGTTCTAACTGACGGTACAAAGGTGCCCTTCAATAATTCCTATCTGACCCGGGATTACTACGAGGAGGCCGCCCAGTGGAGTCTCTTCTCCCTATCCCGTATTGTTGATCCTGCGGATGTTGCGGCCATTTATCTTGATCAGACGCTCTACCCCCTGACTTGACTTGACCCCTCCGATTTGCTATACTGAAACAGACAAAACTGAGGGGAGGCCGCTACATGAGAGGTCGAGTTCTTTTGCTGAGCCTGGTTATCGCTCTTTTCATCTCCCTATGCTCCGTCCGGGCCAGCGCACAGGAACGGCTGCATTATCCCGTGGAGGGGGGAAACCTGTATTTTGACCCCACCAATGGAACCGTCGTCGATTGCGACCACGCTGTGACGGCGGCAGTCATTCCTGCGGAAATTCAGGGCATTCCGGTGAGAGCCATCGGCGATCTTGCCTTCGACTACTGCGAAAAGCTCCATACCGTAACCTTCCCTGATGGTTTGGAGCGCATTGGTGATATGAGCTTTGCTTACTGCTACGGTCTCAGCGCCCTGGCCTTTCCAGACAGCCTGCTCACCATCGCAGACCGAGCTTTTTTCGATTGCACGGCGCTGGCTGAGCTCTCCTTTGGCAGCGGCATTTGCTCCGTTGGCAGAGATGCCTTCTGGGGCGCGGCCTACCTCCGCAGAGCAGAAAACTGGGATAACGATCTGCTCTATGCCGGTGATGTGCTGCTCAAGGCAAGATCTACTCTGGAAGGGGAGGCGGTCTTGCGGCCTGATACCCGCCTGATCGCAGGCTCGGCCTTTTATGGCTGCACCGGCCTGACCCGGGTCACCCTCCCCCAGAGCCTCACCGCCATCGGCCCGGAGAGCTTTTACTACTGCATCTCCCTGGAGCGGCTCTATATCCCCGACCGGGTGCTTCTCATTGAGGAGTCTGCCTTTCAGCACTGCGCTGCGATCCAAACTATTTCGATCGGCAGCGGAGTCCGCAGCATCGGAGAAAAGGCCTTTGCCTTCTGCGGCGCTTTGGAGCAGGTCACCATAGGAAGCTCCCTCCGGACTCTGGGCAGCTACGCCTTTGCTGATTGCGACCGGTTGACCCGGGTTCGCTTCTACGGGGCTGCTCCCGAGCTTGGCCTCCATGTCTTTGACGATGACCGGCCCGGAGGCTATGTGCCCATCTCCGGCCTGACCCTCTACTTTACCCCGGAGGCCGGGGGTTGGACTGCTCCGGTCTGGAACGGCTACCCCACAGCTCTGTGGAATCGGCCCTTTGCCGATGTCCCGGCCTTTGCCTGGTATGCTCCCGCGGCGGACTATGTGCTGGAGCAGGGCCTGATGCAGGGGGTAGGGGAGGGCTGCTTTGCTCCCGAGTCGCCCATGACCCGTGCCATGCTGGTCACGGTGCTGTGGCGCTATGCCGGGCAGCCTGCGGAGGGGACGAACAGCTTCACCGATGTGCCCTCTAACGTCTGGTATACCCAGGCGGTGGCCTGGGCAGCGGAGAATGGCATCGTCACCGGTATCGGCGGCGGCCGCTTCGATCCCGATGGCCAGATCACCCGGGAGCAGCTGGCGGTGATCCTCTACCGCTACTGCAAGTCCATCGGTATCGATACCTCCCCCTCTGCCGAGCTATCTGCCTTCCCCGATGCAGCCAAGGTCAGCCCCTATGCCGCAGAGGCCCTGTCCTGGGCGGTCAAAACCGGCCTGGTCACCGGCTCCGCCTCCGGCGGCAAGGTCTACTTAGAGCCCCAGGGCAAGGCCACCAGAGCCCAAGTAGCCACGATCCTCATGCGCTGGCTCGAAACTCTGCTTTGATCATCCTTTCGGCACCCGATTTCGGGTGCCGATTATCTTGACTTGTCTTCTTCGATTTGGTATACTGACCATAGAAATCTTGGAAAGAGAGGGATTAATATGAAGATCGGAAAAAGGCTGATCTCCTTACTCCTGCTGCTTGCCATGCTCCTGACCTGCCTGCCCTTTGTCTCCGGGGCAGAGCCTGGGGAGGAGAAGAGTGGGGAAAGCTGGAGTACCTATTTTGACGAGACTCTTCAGATGGGCAATTTCGTCTACTTCGGCAGCTTCGAGGGGACGGAGCTGGTCTGGTACGTCTGCGAAACCGATGGGGACGAGGCGCTGCTGTACTGCGTCACCCCCTTCCTGAAGGGCGAGTATGATGCCAGTATCAATTTCTACCAGTATACCGCTCCCGGTTGGCAGGTGCGCTACGGCTCCTCCTCCTGGCGTACCAGTGATGTGCGATATTTCCTGAATTCCGGTGCCGAGGATCTGGAGTACACCGATGTCTGCTTTGACTATTCCGGCCTCTCCGGCGGAACCGGCGGCAGCTACGATAGCGCTACCCAGAATACACCTCCCTCCTATGCGCAGTACGATGGCTTTCTGAATAAGGATAACTTCATGGAGGAAGAGGCTGCACTTCTGAACCCCACGGTTCAGAACACCCTAGTCTCTTTCATTGACCCGGCCCATTGCGGCAAAGGCACGCCGGATCTCAAGGACTATGGCTACTACGGCGCAGAGAATGCCCATACTCTGGTGGATGCGGGCTTCTCCCACATAGTTACCGAGGACTATATGTTCCTCTTCAGCTCCGAGCAGTATTATAAGTATGAGACGGAGCTTCAGTGGACGGACTACCGCATGGACGAGCAATGGACCGGTGGTGCATACTGGCTCCGTGATGCCCCCAAGTACTATACCAAGGGCTGGCTGGAGTATCTCTGGGTGGGTATGTATCAGAACTTTGCCGGAGCAAGCAACTCCTACTACCACGGCCACAACGATGCCATGGAGAGCAGCGCCTATAAATATGCTCACGACTCCATCCAGATCCGTCCGGCCTGCTATATTGCCACGGACTATATTGAGGAGCTCAGCGGTGAGGGCAGCTATGCCGATCCCTACCGCATGACCATTGACCCCTCTGTGGTGGATCGCCCGGAGTATACCGAGGGCGATATCTACCGCCAGCATCCCCAGAACCTGACCCTCACGGTCTATACCACCATCCACGGCCCGGAGGGCAGCCAGGATGTCTACCGCCTCTGCGAGGGCGCAAAGGTGATCGTCAATGACATTCCCTACAAGACAGATTCCAATGGTCAGGTCACCATTCCCTATCCCAGAAGCGGTGCGGAGATCAAGTATGACGGATACTCCACCCGTAAGCTCTCCGGCCCCCAGCTGGAGGGAACGCCGGAGGTCTATCTGCAGAAAAAGTCCGATGAGCCCGTGCTCAATGGCGTCTGGGTAGACAATGTGGATGTGCTTCATAAGGAGTATACCCTGGATCTGATGAAGTCTGGCTCCCACTATGTCCGTGTGGAGGTGGATTGGGGCGATAGCGACTGCGATACCCTGATCCTGCGGCAGGGGGCGGAGATCGTGGATCTGGCGCCCAGTGGCGCACGCATCACCTGGAGCGATCATTTTGATATCTCCGACACCATCGAATTGGTGGCCATTGATACCGATGGCGATACCCGCCGTGCCCCTTTGAAGCTGAAGGTGGATACGGTTCTCCCTTCCCAGCTCAATGGCTTTAAGGTCAGCTTTGGCGATGGCTTTACCATTACCCTGGGCGATTCCGCAGGGCCCTTCCTCTCCGGCACAGAGGTACAGACCGGCATTTACTCCCCGGTCAAGTTCGAGTGCAGCATAGAGGATGGAAAAGCCTACCTGGTATTCGGTGTCCAGGGAGACTTCAGCACCGATCATTCCGGCAAGCTGAAGCCCAAGGAGACGGTGTTCGGCCTGAAGAAGCTGACCGAAAGCCTGACAAAGAATACCGGCGACTTCGCCAAGCAGTATCGTGAACTCCAGAATTTCATGCAGCAGAATGATATGGGCATTGGCCGTGGCAAGGGCTCCTTTACCGTCAGCTGTAACTTCGACCTGCTGGGCTTTATGGAGGGCTATGTGAACTCCAAGGGCGAGATCATCTGGCTGGATAGCGGCTTTATCCTCGGTGGCGGCGGTGGCTTTGAGTATGGCTGCCCCATGACGGTGGGTGCCGTACCCCTCTTCTTTGAGGTAGGCTGGAAAAATGAGCTGATGCTCCAGGGGCACTTCCGCTCTGACCCCCAGAAGCAGATCTTCTCTCCCAATGCGGAGCTGCGCTGGACCAGCACGGTCCATGGCGGCCTGGGTGTGGGCATTAAGGATACCCTGTCCATCAGCGGCGGCCTGGAGGGCAAGCTTCTGGCCAAGTGGGAGATCAATCTGGATAAAACCGATTATTTTGAGCTTCGTGCCACCTTAGGGGCCTATTTTAAGGGCAATCTGGCGATCTTTGAGGTGAAGCCGGAGATCCCCCCTGCCATCAACAAGCTGATTGTCGAGTATCCCTCCTCCCGTGCTGCCATCATCCATGGCCAGGGGACGCAGGCGGAAACACTTCGTTTCGACCTCTATGCCCCCGATGCCTACACCCTGCAGCCGGTCACCCAGACCCGGTGGCAGTGCGGTCACGGCCTCAAAAATGGAAGCATCACCCTGATCAGCGGCCTCTCCGATAGCGCCGATCCCCAGCTGCTGCGCCTGCCCGATGGTAAGCTTGCGCTGCTCTATGTGGGGCAGAACCCGGTCTATCCCGATGCCAACGGTCAGCAGCTCTATGTTACGGTTTATGACGGTAGCACATGGTCTGTGCCGGTGCTCTTCCTGGATAACGGCTCTGCCGATGCCTATGCCTATGTGGATCGTGAAAACCAGAAGCTGATCTGGACCGAGTTCGACACTCTCTCCCAGGATAGCACCCTGGAGGATGCGTCCACCCGGATCATGGCCGGTGACATCTCCTCCGATGGCACCTTCAGCGGCCTCCCGCTGGGAGTCTCCGGGTTTGAAGCCCTGGGATACCAGCCTGTGATCGTTGAGACCAAGGGCAGCTCCCCCATGGGGGGCGGCTATACGGCCATCTGGCAGGGCAATGCCAATGGTGATTGGTTCAGTCCCCTGGGGAATATCATCTATACCAATTCTACTGCCCTGGGTGGACTTTGGGGCAGCGCCAGGGCGACCTATACAGATCTTGGCATGATCACAAGCCTCACGGCCGATAGTGTAGACGGTGCCCCCCGTATTGCCTGGGCCATGGATACCGATGGCGATATCTACAGCTCTCAGGATGTGGAGATCTTTGTGGACGGTGTGCAGCTGACGGATAACGAGGTAGCGGAGTCCAATCTCGCTTACTCCCAGGGTGTGCTTTACTGGTATGCCGATGGCAAGATCTATGCCGACGGTCAGGTCATTCTGGAGTCCGGTGAGATCGCTCTTTCTCCTGTTTTCCAGATCGTGGAGGATCGGGGGATAAAGGTGATCCTCTTCACCGCTGAAAACGGCCTGTATACCACCCTCTTTGCATCCTGGTGCCTCGATGGCAGCTGGAGCGCTCCCGTTGCGCTCACAGAGGGCACCGAGTATATCTATGATTATTCCGCCGCTGTGGATAAAGACGGCAAGCTAACCGTAGCCCTGTGCAGCAAGGAAGTGGATCCCGAAAATGCGGATGCTCCCTATGGCGAAGGCAGTCTGTGTGTGTTTACCGTGGAGAACGGCATCGACCTGCAGCTTCTCTATGCGGATACGGATGCCTCCCGCTACGTCAGCGGCAAGGATCAGGTATTTGACCTCTCCGTAACGAACCGGGGCAATGCCGCTGCCGCCGGGCTTCTTGTGGAGATCCTGGATCAGACCACCGGCCTCACCGTGGAGCACCTGGAGCAGATCCCCCTTGCCCCCGGCGAGACCCATACGTTCTCCTGCTCTATGGGCATCGCCAGCGCCAACCAGGTCAGGGAGCTCACCATCCGTGTCACGCCTCTGGAAGCAGAGGATCTGAGGCCCGGGAATAATGAGACGGCGCTGACCCTCCGCTGGGACGACCTGGCGGTGGAGCAGATCTCCTGGGGCTACCGTGCTGATGAAAAGGCCGTGGTCTATGCGGCCATTGTCAACCGCAGCTACAATCCTTGCCAGAATATTCTGGTTTCCCTCCGCCGGGACAGCGCCGATGGGGAGGTCCTCCAAACCACCACCATCGATAATCTGCAGAAGCTTGGCCTGCAGGGGGTGTCCTTTGCCGTAGATGCAGAGCTGGATGCGGTTTATTACATCACCGTGGAAGCAGAGGATGACAACAACGGCAACAATGCCGGCTTTGTCCTGCTGAATTCTCGCACCGGTGCAACGGTGGATGGCTCCGATGACCCCTATGAGCCAGAGGAGCCCATAGATCCGAACCTGCCCTGCGATGGTGGTAGCAGCTGCCCCGGCAGAGGCTTTACCGATATGCCTCCTGCCGGAGTCTGGTCCCATGCCGGCATTGATTATGCCATTTCCCATGGCTTGATGAACGGCATGAGCAATACGACCTTTGAGCCGGACGGTACCATGACCCGTGCCATGCTGGTCACGGTGCTGTGGCGCTATGCCGGGCAGCCTGCGGAGGGGACAAACAGCTTCACCGATGTGCCCTCTAACGTCTGGTATACCCAGGCGGTGGCCTGGGCAGCGGAGAATGGCATCGTCACCGGTATCGGCGGCGGCCGCTTCGATCCCGATGGCCAGATCACCCGGGAGCAGTTAGCGGTGATCCTCTACCGCTACTGCAAGTCCATCGGCATCGATACCTCCCCATCTGCCGAGCTCTC
>JAFQCY010000083.1 GCA_017399355.1 Oscillospiraceae bacterium | reverse complement strand
TCAGCTTGTCAAAAAAGCCCTTTGGGCATTTTTGACAAGCTGCATTCAAAAATGCAAAATAGAATCAAGGTAACTTTTATTTTGCATTTTTGTCGCCTGCGGGCGGGTTATTGAACGTGAAAGGACACCCTGACGGTTTCCTTTCACACTTTTCTTCCCTCCGAAAACCATAGACTAACGGTTTTTCGACAGTCTGAAAGGGCTGCGGCAATGAAGCCGCAGCCCTTTGTGCTTATGAATTCTTGAGATGTACATCCATCTGGGGATAGGGAATACTGATACCGGCGGCATCGAAATTCCGCTTGGCCTGCTCCATGACGAAGAATTTCACCTCGCCGAAGTCCTCAGCCTTGACCCAGACACGCAGCAGATAGTCCACACTGCTGGCGGCATACTCGCTGACCACCACCTCAGGGGCAGGCTCCTGCAGGATCTTGGGATGGACGGCAGAGGCCAGGATGGTCTCCTTCACCAGGTCGATGGAGGAATCATAGTCCGCAGAGAATTTCAGCTCCACACGGCGCATCCCCTCAACGGTGTAGTTGCAGACACGGGAGGAGACTACCTCGCTATTGGGGATATAGATCAGCTCGCCGTTAAAGCCCTTGATCTTGGTATACTGCAGGCCGATCTCCTTGACGATGCCGCTGTCAGAGCCGATCATCACATAGTCCCCCACATGGAAGGGGTCGCTGCCCAGGAGGGTCACACCGCCTACCACATTGCTCAGCACATTCTGCACCGCCAGGGACACTGCCAGAGAGACCACACTCAGCAGGGCGATCAGGCTGGTCACATCGATCCCCAGGCTGCCTGCGGCGATGAGGATCACCAGCAGGTACAGGCCCACTCTGACCACTGCCTTCACGATGGTGAAGGCAGTTTTATCCAAATGGGAGCGATCCAGCACACGAGAAAGCAGCCGCAGGATCAGCTTCACCACGATCACACCCACCACCAGGATCAGAAGGCCTGGCAGGATCTTCTCCAGGGTCAGGGACGTAAAAAAGTTCTTGATAGTATCCCAGTTCATTTATATCTCTCCTATTTCGCCCTTCAGACGAAGTTTATCGGCATTGACATAGGCCATCAGCTCATCACCGGTGATGGTCTCCTTCTGCAGCAGATACAGGGCGATCTCATCCAGAAGGCTGCGGTTCTCCTGAAGCAGCGCTCTGGCGGTCTCGTAGCAGCCATTGAGCAGCTTCTGCACCTCGCTGTCCGCATCCGCTGCGGTACTCTGGGCGCAGTCCATATAGGCCTGGCCATCCAGATATTCATTCTGGGTGGCAGCCAGCGCCATCAGGCCGATCTTCTCGCTCATACCGAACTGGGTCACCATGCGGCGGGCCAGCTCCGTGGCACGCTGGATATCATTGGCTGCACCGGTAGTCTGGATACCAAAGACGGTCTGCTCCGCTGCTCTGCCGCCCAGGAGGGTCTCCAGCTCCGTCAGCAGCTCCTGCTTGGAGCGCAGGTACTTCTCCTCCTCGGGCATCTGCATGGTATAGCCCAGAGCGCCGGAGGTATGGGGTACGATGGTGATCTTGGAAACAGGCTGGGCATGCTTGCGCAGGGCAGCTACTAAGGCATGGCCCACCTCATGATAGGCAACGATCCGCTTCTCGATATCGGTCAGAACCGTTCCCTTCTTCTCCGTACCGGCAATGACCACCTCAAAAGAAACCAGAAGGTCCTCCTGATTCACGGCTTTTCTGCCCTGACGGACGGCTCGAAGGGCCGCCTCATTGACCAGATTGGCCAGATCCGCACCCACAGCACCGGCAGTTGCCTGGGCCAGCTTCTTCAGATCCACATCATCTGCCAGGTTGATATTCCGGGTGTGTACCTGCAGGGTCTGATAGCGCCCCTCTAAATTGGGACGATCCACAATGATCCGGCGGTCAAAGCGGCCCGCACGGAGCAGCGCCTTATCCAGGATCTCCGGACGGTTGGTGGCTGCCAGGATCACCACGCCCTTGGAGGAGTCGAAGCCGTCGATCTCCGCCAGAAGCTGGTTCAGGGTCTGCTCCCGCTCGTCATTACCGCCGAATTTGCTGTCACGGCTGCGGCCGATGGCATCGATCTCGTCAATGAAGATAATGGCAGGGGCTACCTTGGAGGCCTCCTTGAACAGGTCACGGACACGGCTGGCACCTACACCCACAAACATCTCCACAAAGTCGGAGCCGGAAATGGAGAAGAAGGGCACATGAGCCTCACCGGCCACTGCTTTCGCCAGGAGGGTCTTGCCGGTACCGGGAGAGCCCACCAGGAGGGCACCCTTGGGCAGCTTTGCACCGATATCCGTATACTTCTTGGGGTTATGGAGGAAGTCGATGATCTCCTCCAAAGACTCCTTGGCCTCGTCCTGACCGGCCACGTCCCGGAAGGTGACACCGGTCTCCTTCTCCATATAGACCTTGGCCTTGCTCTTTCCGATGGAGCCGATGCCGCCAAAGCCGCCGCCTTCACCGCCACGGCCCATAATCAGCCGCATCAGCAGGGAGAGACCCAGGATCATGATCGCAGGCATCAGGATCCAATTGACAAAGAAGGAGCCGCCCTCCTCGGCATACACGCCCTGGAAGGACACCTCATTGCGGCGCAGCATATTGGTTACATCGCTGATATCCGAGTCGGGAATGCGGTAGGCATAGTATTCGATCTCCTTCTCGTCATCACGCAGAATATACTTGATATATTCCTCTCCAATATCCACCTCTTTGATTTGATCCTCTGCTACGGCAGTCAAAAACGTATCGTAGGAAACTTCCTTTTGCTCGGAAGAGAGAAACCAGTCGAGGATCCGATTGCCGAACAGGGTCAGCACCAGAGCAGCCACGATCAAAAGTAAAATCGGCAATTTAAAGGGCCTGTTATTCTGATTGTTCTTGGGATCCGGATTCGCCATTGACTCATCTCCTTTTCTGAATAGTATGACACAATCCTTTGGATGATATCACATATTTTCCTCTTTCGCAATGAATGGGGAGAAAATATGCTGTAAATTTTCTGTAAATTTCCAATAGATATTGTGTCCGGACAGTTTTTTTGTTATAATAACTTGGATAGACAAATTATAACCATTGGGAGATACTATGAAACGAGAAGAGAGAACCGAGCGCAACGATGCGCTTTCCGAAGGTATGATCGAAGGCAGAAATGCCGTAACCGAGGCCATCCGCTCCGGGCGTGCCATCAACAAGGTCTTCCTCGCTGACGGCGATACAGACAAGTCCTTAGGCCGTCTGGCCGCCATGGCCAAGGAGGCCGGTGCGGTAGTCGTCCGCATTGACCGCCGCAAGCTCAACGACATGAGCCCCACCGGCGCTCACCAGGGCATCATCGCCTCTGTGGCCGCCCACGAATATGCCACCGTGGAAGAGATCCTGCAGAAGGCACAGGAAAAGGGAGAGGCTCCCCTGCTGGTGATCTGCGATGAGCTTTCCGATCCCCATAACCTGGGCGCCATCATCCGCACCGCCGAATGCGCCGGTGCCCATGGCGTGATCATCCCCAAGCGCCGCAGTGTGGGCCTCACCGCCGTGGTCGGCAAGGCCTCTGCCGGTGCTTTGGAGTATATGCCTGTGGCCCGGGTATCCAACATTGCCGCTACCCTGCGGGACCTGAAAGCCAAGGGCGTTTGGGTATTCGGCACGGCTGCCGAGGGTGCTACGGTACTGCACCGGGCAGATCTCACCCTTCCCGCTGCCATCGTCATCGGCAACGAGGGCGTGGGCATGAGCCGCATTGTGGCAGAGCACTGCGACTTTAAGGTCAGCATCCCCATGAAGGGGCAGATCTCCTCCCTCAATGCCTCTGCCGCAGCAGCGATCCTGCTTTACGAAGCCGTCCGTCAGAGAGGGTAAGCCCGATGAAACGACGCGATTCGGAACAACTGAATACACCGGTCGTGTCGGAGAGCTACGATCTGGAGGATATCATCCGTGAGTTTCGCTCCGCTCCTGCGGAGGAGAAAGCCCCGGAGCCTCCGGCTGCGACCGTAAAAGAGCATACCCTGGTCTTTCAGCCCATTCGCTCCGCTCCCAAGCCCCCTCCGGCAGAGGATGCACCCGTTAAGATCGCTCCGGATCTTCGGAGCAAAAAGCAGTCCCCACTCCCTAAGCCAGAGCCCCCGGTCGAAAAGCCGGCACCGCTCCCCACAAAGGTAGCCAATTTCCCTACAAGATCCGCTCCTTCCGGGAAAAAGCGCTCCGACTTCCAGCCGCCCCTTGTGGTAATGGATCGTGGTGGGGATACCCGGAAGCTGACGGAAAAAGGACGCAGACCGGAACGTCCAAAGCCCCAGGAAGAGCTGCCCAGCCACAGCCGCTCCTGCAGGGAGCTGCTGAGTCAGTCTCAGCGTGGCTTTGCCCTGCGGCGGATCCGCACGGCACTGATGCTGCTGCCGATGCTGTTTTCCCTGCTGCTGACCCTTTTCCTTTTCTGCAGCGACCCTGTGCCCTTGCTGCTCGAGACCTATGGCAGCCTGATTTTCCTGGGCGCACTGCTCCTGTCCATGCTGCTGGGCTATGAAGTTCTGATTCGGGGCATCCGTGACCTGCTCCATGTCCGCATCAGCATATTCACCCTGGCCGTTCCCCTGTGCGTGCTTTGCATCATCCAAAGCTTCCTGGAGGGGGATGCTCCCCTGCAGACCTACGCTCCCTGCGTTACCACACTTCTTTTCTTCCTGCAATACTCTATCAACCTGTCTCACCATGCCTATGCCCGCAGCCTTCACACGGTCTGTGGCTTTACCAAGCCCATGGGGCTGTATGATGCGGGTCAGCTGCTGCCGGACAGCGACTCCCTGCGCAAGGACAATGCAGATATCGAGGACTATCTGGCCAGACTCACCGAGCCCGATGCGCCCCAGACTCTGCTGTGCTTATATGCCACCTTCCTGCTGCCGCTGAGCTGCGGTATTTCCTTCCTGATCCACTACTTCACCGGCACAGCCTTTGTATATGCCTGGCTGCTGATCCTGCTCTGTGCTGTGCCCCTGTATGCCACGGTCTCCTACCCGGCGGCCTTCTCCTCCCTGGCCAAGAAAATGGCAAAGCAGGGCGGAGCGCTCTGCGGCTGGCACAGCGCAAAATCCTTCGGCAAGCGGCACACCATTATTCTGCGGGATGAGGATCTGTTCCCCGTGGGCTCCTTCCACTCCAACGGCATGAAGCTCTACGGCACCTACCGGGCCGAGCGGGTCATCGCCTATGCCCATGCTGCCTTCTCCGCCGCCGAGAATCCTCTGGTACAGCTTTTTGAGGAGCTGCTGCGTTCTGAGGGTGCGACCGCTCTGACGGCAAGCACCTACCGCTTCTACGAAAACAACGGCATGGGCGCAGAGATCCTGGGAGATGAGGTGCTGATCGGCACGCTGTCCTTTATGCGCAGCATGGGCGTGCATATGCCCGGCGGCGCAAGAGTGCGCCAGGCAGTCTATGTGGCAATCGGCGGCGAGCTGGCCGGGATCTTTGCCGTAAGGTACAAGCCCAGCGCTGCCGCAGCCTCGGGCCTGAGGGATATTCTTGCAAACCGCAATTTCACCCCCGTCCTGGCCACCCGGGATTTTCTGATCTCCCCGGAGCTGATCGCACAAAAATACGACCTGTCCACCGAGGCCATCCGCTGCCCGGAGTATCCCCAGCGGATCCGCCTTTCCGAAACCGCCCCCGGCGACCGCAGAGTCCAGGGTGCGCTGATCGCCAACAACAGCTTCAGCGCCTTTGCCGCAACGGTGGCCTCCGCCCACCGGCTGAAGCTCAGCACCTGGACCGCCCTGATCCTCTCCCTGCTGGCAGGGATCGGCGGGCTGTGCCTTGCTACCTTGCTGCTGCTCAGCGGCAGCAGCTCGCTGACCTCGGCCTCCTATATTGCCGCCTATCAGCTTTTATGGGCAAGCGCTACCGGGCTGGTCTCCCTGATCCTGCGTAAACTGTAAAAATCCGGATTTTTCTCCGGGAATATTTCAATTTTTTTGTATTTCACGATTGCATTCTTGCTTTCTATCGTGTATAATGGAACTAATTGTGGCATCAAGGATATGCCCCTGCAGCCAACTCCCGGCTGCTATGAGAAAGGAGAATTTCAAAAATATGTACACTGCGAAGGATATCCGCAATGTTGCGCTGCTGGGTCACGGCGGCGACGGCAAGTCCGCCCTGTGCGAGAGCATGCTCTACCTGACCAAGGCTATCACCCGTCTTGGCAAGCGTGCTGACGGCACTACTGTCTCTGACTTCGACGACGAAGAGAAGAAGCGCCAGTATTCCATCAAGACCTCTGTGATCCCCGTTGAGTATGCCGGCACCAAGCTGAACGTCCTGGACAACCCCGGCTACTTTGACTTCGCTGCTGAGATCGTGCAGTCCCTGCGTGTTGCCGATGCCGGCATCATCTGCCTGACCGCCAAGTCCGGCATCGCTGTCGGTACCGAGAAGGGCTGGAAGTCCCTGGCCGATGCAGATCTGCCCGCTATGTTCTACGTCTCCAAGCTGGACGAAGAGCACGCCAACTTCTTCGGCACCTACGAGTCCATCCACGAGACCTTCGGCGCCTCTGCCATCCCCTTCACCTTCCCCATCCTCAACGGCGAGCAGGCTGTTGGTGTTGTGGATCTGATCACCAAGAAGGCTTACGACGTTGCCGGTAAGGAAATCGCCCTCACCGCCGATGCCGAAGAGAAGATCGAAGAATACATGATGGCTCTGAACGAGCAGGTCGCCGAGACCGACGAAGAGCTCATGGAGAAGTTCTTTATGGAAGAGCCCTTCACCCCCGAAGAGCTGCTCAAGGGCATCAAGGACGGCATCAAGACCCGTACCATCACCCCCGTGTTCTGCGGCTGCGCCATGAACGGCCTGGGCACCACCCTGCTGCTGGAGAACCTGAAGAAGTTCGCTCCCTCCCCCCTGGAAGGCAAGCCCATGGTTACCGTGGACGAGGACGGCAACGAGTCCGAGCTGGCTCTGGATCCCACCGGCAGCCCCATGGCCTTCGTGTTCAACACCATGGCTGACCAGTATGGCAAGAACTCCTACTTCAAGGTCATCAGCGGTGACATCGAGGACACCATGACCGTAGTCAATGCCCGCACCGGCGACAACGAAAAGCTGGGCAACACCTTCTTCCCCAAGGGCAAGGAAAACACCAAGACCAACAAGGTCTGCTGCGGCGATATCGGCGTATTCACCAAGCTGGCTTCCGTAAAGACCGGCGATACCCTGGGCCTGGCCGGCAAGGTCGCTACCGTCAAGGGTATGGAGTATGCAGAGCCCTGCTACCGTATGGCTATCTATGCCAAGGCTAAGGGTCAGGAAGACAAGGTCGCAGGCGGCCTGGTCAAGCTGAACGAGGAAGATGCCTCCTTCACCTATGGCAACGATCCCGAGACCAAGGAAATGATCATCGCCGGTGTCTGCGATATGCACCTGAGCGTGATTATCTCCAAGCTGCTGAGCAAGTACAAGGTCGAGGCTGAGCTCCGCCCCGCCAAGATCGCTTACCGTGAGACCATCAAGAAGCGCCACGAGCAGCACGGCCGTCATAAGAAGCAGTCCGGTGGCCATGGCCAGTTCGGTGACGTTCATATCCGCTTCGAGCCCCAGACCGAGTCCGAAGACATGATCTTCGCTGACGAGACCGTCGGCGGCTGCGTGCCCAAGAACTTCATCCCCTCCGTTGAGAAGGGCCTGCGCAACTGCATCGGCAAGGGTGTTCTGGCAGGTTACCCCGTTGTGTTCCTGAAGGCTACCCTGTTCTTCGGCTCCTACCATGCCGTTGACTCCTCCGATATGGCATTCCAGACCGCAGCCGGCATCGCCTACAAGGAAGGTCTGCCCAATGCTGCTCCCACCCTCCTCGAGCCCATCGGCGAGCTGAAGGTCTATGTCCCCGATGCAAACATGGGCGACATCATCGGCGACCTGAATAAGCGCCGTGGCCGTGTCATGGGCATGAACCCCGATCCCAGCAACCGTGGCTGGCAGATCGTTGAGGCCGAAGTTCCCGTAGGCGAAATGGTCACCTATGCCATCGACCTCCGTGCTATGACCCAGGGCCGTGGCTCCTACAGCCTCAAGTTCATCCGCTACGAGGAAGTTCCTCAGATGAACCAGGCCAAGATCATCGAAGAGGCCAAGAAGGCAGAGGAAGAATAATTCCAAAGAGTTGATACGGGCAGCCCAAGCGGCTGCCCGTATTTTTTAGGAGGCGAGAATTTGAAAGTCCCGATTCAATTCAGCAATCCCGACTACAATCCCTACGCCAAGTGGCGAGTAAAATACCTGCTGCCTGTTTATCTGGTCGTGACTGCAGTTCTGCTGGGTTGCTTTATCCTTGCGGCGCTGCCCGATGATGAGCCGGGAATCTCTGGCATCGTCTGCCTGATCCTCTGGGTCGTGGCCACGGTGGCTGTTTTGCTTGCCGTTCCCTTCTGCAGAAAAAAGGAGATCCCCTGGGAGCTCAGGCAGTATGACTTTGATTGGCAGCGCTGCCCGGAGGAGAAGGTCTACTTCTATCAGGGAAACCGCTTCTATGTGCGCTTCCTGCCGGAGGTCATGGGCTTCAACGACAAGGTGTATTCCTACGAGGATGTGCGTTTCCGGATCGTCACTTACAATCCCAAGCAGCATGTGCTGATCTTCCTGTACATCTCCCACGAAGACGGCTGGGGGCGTGTTCCTCTGACACCGGAGATCCTCCGTATGATCCGTCACTTTGATCTGGAGATAGACAATAAAGAGGATCTGGAGTATATTCTTGCGCATCCGGAAGAAGCCTTCCGAAAAATCTATAACAGCGGCTCCATCCACGGCATTCGTCACTATCTGGAGCAACCGCCCTATTAATAGTAAAGGCTGCAGCAAAACCGAAGTTTTGCTGCAGCCTCAGAGTGTCAAAGAACCCCTGTTTTCATTAGGCGAAAACAGGGGTTCTTTTGTATTTCGGAGCAAATATACGTAATATACGCAGGAAAAAGGAGTTATTCCAACTCCAATTTGCCAGCTTTTTCAGATTTATGGCAGCAT
>JAFQCY010000082.1 GCA_017399355.1 Oscillospiraceae bacterium | reverse complement strand
GTGGATTTCGACCCCGGCCATGTGGTCTATGTGTGGATCGATGCCCTCTTTAACTATATGACCGCCCTGGGCTTCGAGAATGACAAGTACGATGATCTGGCAGACTTCTGGCCCGCGGATGTCCACTTTGTGGGCAAGGAGATCGTCCGTTTCCACTCCATCATCTGGCCCGCCATGCTCATGAGCCTGGATCTGCCTCTGCCCAAGAAGGTCTATGGCCACGGCTGGCTGAACTTCAACGGCGAGAAGATGTCCAAGTCCCGTGGCAACGTGGTGGATCCCTATCTGCTCTCTGAGCGCTTCGGTGTGGATGCCCTGCGCTTCTTCCTGCTGCGCACCTTCCCCTTCGGCTCCGACGGCAACTTCACCAACGAGCTTTTGATCAATACCATCAATGTGGATCTGGCAAATGTCCTGGGTAACCTGGTCTCCCGTACCACCGCCATGGCCCAGAAGTATTTCGACAGCAATCTGACCGCCGGCGGCGAGACTGCCGAGCTGGACAAGGAGCTGAAGGCTCTGGCTGACGAGGTCATTGCCAACTACTCCAAGCAGATGGATGCCTTCCAGTTCTCCGTGGCGCTGAACGAGGCCTTCCGCCTGATCAACCGTGCCAATAAGTATATCGACGAGACTGCTCCCTGGATCCTGGCCAAGAGCGAGGAGACCAAGCCCCGCCTGCTGACGGTGCTGAAGAATCTCTGCGAGTGTATCCGCATCGGCGCCATCCTGATCTCCCCCGTGATGCCCGACTCCGCTACCGCCATTTTGAACCAGCTGAATGTGCCTGCCGAGGCCCGTACCTGGGACGCTCTGTGCTACTGCGCAGACGAGAACGCGGTCTGGACCACCTCCGTAGCCGCCCCCCTCTTCCCCAGAATCGACATGGAGAAGGAGCTGGCCGCTCTGGAAGAGCTGAAGGCCCAGGCTGCCAAGGCCGCTCTGCCCGCTCTGGAGATCGAGCCCTACACCGAGGAGAAGGTGGATTTTGACACCTTCTGCAAGTCCGATTTCCGTGCGGTGAAGGTCAAGGCCTGCCAGAATGTGAAGAAGTCCGATAAGCTGCTGCAGTTCACCCTGGATGACGGCAGCGGCACCGACCGTCAGATCCTCTCCGGCATTGCCAAGTTCTACAAGGCTGAGGAGCTGGTGGGTAAGACCTTAGTGGCCATCACCAACCTGCCCCCCAGAAAGATGATGGGCCGTGAGTCCTGCGGTATGCTGCTCTCCGCCGTCCACACCGAGAAGGGCGAGGAGAAGCTGAACCTCATCATGCTGGACGACAAGATCCCCGCCGGCGCAAAGCTCTGCTAAAGGAAGATAAAAGAAACTCTCTGCATACGAAATGCAGAGAGTTTTTTATTTGCCCCTTAGGCGGTGAAGTAGAAGCACAGCTGCACGGTGTCCTCATTGAGGATGGTCAGGGTCACGTTGTTGCCGGTATGATCTTCCCAGCGCAGCATGCCGGTTTCCGAGACCAGAGCAGCGCCGTAGAGCTCGGTCATGGCATTCGTCCATTCTACATAGACACTCTGGGGATCCTGATTTCCGGAGGAGGTGCAGGAGATGCGGTTGTACTCGCCCATAAAGGAGTGCTGCACCTGGGTAAAGCGGAAGTCATTGGTGGTCACGTTGTTATAGACATAGTAGGTGATGTTGTTGGCATCAAAGGAGAAGGCGGGCTCTACGCCCTCGGCGGCGATCACGTCCTCCAGGGTGTAGGACTTGCTGCTTAAGCCCTTGTAGTTGATGTGGTTGTGGTCGTGAACCTCATCGGTGGGGGCTTCTGTCCCGGTGGGCTGGGTTTCGTGGTCGTGGTCATGCTGCTCTGTGGGGGCAGCTCCATCGCCGCCGCAGCCGGCCAGAGCCAGCAGCATCAGGATGCTGAGAAGAAGAGCAAGAATTCGCTTCATGTTGAGTACCTCCGTTGGTCAAAATTTAGGAAGTGGGCCGCATAGATCCTGCCCCGTGCCATAAACTATACTACCGAAAGATGCGGTTTCCCAATCCCCGGTGGGACAGCACGCCATAGAGCGCAAGCCCCAGGGAGAAGAGCACCGCCAGCTCGCCTGCCCCTACGCACAGGGCGTTGAACCAGAAGCTGCTGCCCTCGATATAGATGGTCAGCTCTGCACCTACCAGGATGCCGTTGACCAGGGCTGGCATACACAGGCTGAGGATGGGAAGCTTCCAAAAGCGTACATTGCGCAGCAGCCGCATTCCCGCTGCCGCCAGAAAGCTTGCCGCCGTACCGATGAAGAAGTCCAGGGGCAGGGCTCCGGCCTGGGTCAGGTTGAAAAGCAGACAGCCCAGCGCAAGGCCGGGGAGGGCTGCCGGGGTGAACAGGGCCAGGATACACAGGGCTTCCGCCGCCCGGAACTGCACCGCCATAGAGGCGGAGTTGGGCAGCAGCAGATTCTGCAGCAGGCAGAGGCAGACGTACAGGGCGGCAATGATGGCCGCTTGGGTCAGGTATTTGCTTGTTTTCATTTGTTTATTCTCCATAGTTTTGTTTTTCGACAGGATGGTTTCGAACTGTCGTGATGGTAGCATTCTATCCGAAAAATCCGGTTTCGTCAAGCCACAAGATACAAAATCAGCATATGGAGGGGATAAAACAGATAAAATCCCCACTGCAGCACCCGTTTTCCCAGGGGGGAGGCCGGGGTTTTGCCTTTTTTGCCGTTGTAAAGGAAGATCAGGGGCAGGGCTGCCAGAGCAAAGAGCTGCGCCAGCTGCCATGGGGACAGGGCGGCAAAGACCGCCTCACGGCCCAGCAGCAGCTTCACCAGCTGCAGAGCGTAGCTCAGCAGGAGCGAGTGGAAGAGGGAGGCCAGGCTGGCCAGGAGGCAGAGCAGCTTCCGGTCCCCCAGGTAGAAGAAGCTCAGGGCCAGCAGAAAGCCCTTGGCCTCGTAGTCCGTATTCAGAAGTCCAAAATAGTAAAGTCCGTAAGCCAGCAGAGCCGGTAAGGGAGCCAGCCAGCGGAGTGGCTTCTTCCCGGCAAGGGTATCTGTGGCCCAGAGCACCAGCAGCGCAAGGAGCAGAGTGAAAAACACATTCCCCTTGGCAAAGTAATCCCCGTAGCCGCAGAAGAGGCAAAAGGGAACCTGAGAAACCAGCGCAAACAGGCCCATCCGCAGGGCATAGCCCGGGCGGCTGGAGCTGTGCCTGTAGCCGTTCACCAGCAGAAACACATAAAGAGGGAAGGCCAGCCGCCCCACATAGCGCAGGATCCCAAGCTGCGGAAACAGATAGCCGATATGATCCAGCAGCATGCAGCAGCTGGCGATGATCCGTAAGCACAGGGCAGACATAGCATAACCTCCTATTCTGCTCTCTATTATACCGCAGCCCACAGAGAGAAGCAATGAAAAAGATGATTTTACAGGAATTTTACCTTCCTCAGGGTGTGGATTTTACAGCCGGGGGCTAAACTATGGATAGATCACAGAAAGGAGTGTTCTACTATGAAAAAGATCGTAATTACTGTTTTGATTCTCTGTCTCCTGCTCTGCGCTGCGGCCTGCGGCACGGAGGGGCAGACCATTACCGTCATCTCCCGGGAGGAGGGCTCCGGCACCCGCAGCGCCTTTACAGAGCTTACCGGGGTGGAGCAGGACGGCCTTGACCGCACCGCAGCCAGAGCCGAGATCAGCTCCTCCACGGCGGTGGTGCTCCAGACCGTGGCGGGCAACAAAAACGCCATCGGTTACATCTCCCTCGGCGCTCTGAATGAGCAGGTCAAGGCGCTGGCTTTGGACGGCGCAGCAGCTTCTGCCGCCACGGTGAAGGACGGCAGCTATCCGCTGGCCAGACCCTTCCTCCTGGGGACCTTGGGCGAAAACCGCCCGGAGGTGCAGGACTTTCTGGACTATATTCTCAGCGATTTAGGCCAGCAGGTGATTGGAGAAGCCGGTTATGTGACCGTGAGCGAGGGGAGCTATGCGGCTTCCGATCTCAGCGGCACCGTGAAGGTGGCAGGCTCCACCTCCGTGGCGCCGGTCATGGAGAAGCTGGCAGAGGCGTACATGGCGCTGAATCCCAATATCAAGGTGGAGATCCAGACCTTCGACTCCTCCACCGGTCTGTCCTCCCTGGCAGAGGGGCTCTGCGATATCGCCATGAGTTCCCGTAATCTGAAGGAGAGCGAGATCGCCAAGGGTATCGTGCCCACCACCATCTGCATGGATGGCATTGCGGTGATCGTCCATTGCGACAACGCTGTAAACGGCCTGACCATGGAGCAGCTGCGTGCGATCTTTATGGGCGAGATCAGCGATTGGACACAGCTGGCATGAGGCAAAAATTCAAGGAGAGCGCTATGCAGGCGGTATTCGCCTTCACAGCCTGCATCTCCGTCATTGCGGTGGTGCTGATCTGCCTCTTCCTCTTCGGAAACGGCTTTCCCACCATGGGGAAGATCGGCGTGGGGAAGTTCCTGTTCGGAACCACCTGGTCTCCGACGCAGGAGCAATACGGCATCTTCCCCATGATCGTTGCCAGCATTTTTGTCACCGCCGGTGCAATTTTGATTGGCGTTCCCATCGGGGTGCTCTGCGCTCTGTTTCTGGCGCACTACTGCCCCAAGCGCTTCTACCGCCCTCTGAAATCCGCTGTGGAGCTTCTGGCAGGCATCCCCTCCATTGTCTATGGCTTTTTCGGCCTGGTGGTGCTGGTGCCCCTGATGCAGCGCCTTTTGGGCGGCAGCGGCAAGGGTATGCTCACTGCCTCCATAATGCTGGGCATTATGATCCTCCCTACGGTGATCAATATCTCGGAATCTGCCTTGCGTGCCGTGCCGCAGAGCTACTACGAGGGCTCTGTGGCCCTGGGCGCCGACCATGAGCGCAGTGTATTTTCCGCTGTGCTTCCGGCGGCACGCTCCGGCATTTTGGCGGCGGTGATTCTGGGCATCGGCAGAGCTGTAGGCGAGACCATGGCGGTGGTCATGGTGGCAGGCAATCAGGCCTTGCTTCCGGAAAAAATCACCGACGGCATCCGAACCCTGACGGCCAATATCGTCCTGGAGATGGGCTATGCCGCAGATCTCCATCGAGAGGCGCTGATCGCCTGCGGCGTGGTGCTCTTCGTGTTCATCCTGCTGATCAATCTGTGCTTCTCAGCGCTGAAAAGGAGGGAGAGGGGATGAGATACCGCCGCCTGCTTCAAAAAACCGGGGTTCTGCTCTCAGCGGTGCTGGTATTCTCTGTGCTGCTGGCGCTCCTTGCCTATATCCTGATCCGGGGCATTCCCCATCTGCGGCCCAGCCTCTTCGCCTGGAACTATACGACGGAAAACCTGTCCTTACTGCCTGCCCTGGTCAACACGGTGCAGATGGTGCTGCTGACTCTTTTGATCGCCGTGCCCTGCGGTGTGGGTGGCGCTGTCTATCTGGTGGAGTATGCCCCACGGGGCAGCCGCCTGGTGAAGCTGATCCGTACCACCGCCGAGACCCTCTCGGGCATTCCCTCCATCGTCTACGGCCTGTTTGGCTATTTGATGTTTGTGCTGGCCTGCCGCATGGGTAATTCTCTGCTCTCCGGCGCTCTGACTCTGGCAATTATGGTCTTGCCGACGCTCCTGCGCACCACGGAGGAGGCGCTGATGGCCGTGCCCGACAGCTTCCGGGAGGGCAGCTTCGGCTTGGGAGCGGGTAAACTCCGCACGGTCTTTCGCATCGTACTGCCTGCGGCTATGCCGGGGATCTCCTCGGGCATCGTCCTTGCCATCGGCAGGATCGTTGGGGAGACCGCTGCCCTGATCTACACCGCCGGTACAGTCACGGGCCACGCCCAGGGGATCATGGACTCCGGCCGCACCCTGGCCATCCATCTGTACTGCCTCTTAAACGAGGGGCTCTACATGGACGAGGCCTACGCCACGGCGGTGGTGCTTCTGGTGCTGGTCATCGGTATCAACGCCCTGTCCAACGCCTTGGCCAAATATCTGGTAAAAGGCCGCTAAACGGAAATTTTTATTTGGTGAATAACGAATGGTGAATCGTGAATAATGGAGGTATCGGCTCCGCCGATTTATTTAAAATCAATGCGCAAAGCGCATACCTTCGCCATTCACCATTCACTATTCATCATTCACCACTCCAACGCAAATTTCCCCTTACAGTCATAGTAACAGTTGAGGAACCACAATGAATCAATTTGAAATTCAAAATTTAAATCTGTATTACGGCAGCTTTCAGGCGCTGAAGAATATCAACCTGACCTTGCCGGATCGGTGCATCACCGCCCTCATCGGCCCCTCCGGCTGCGGCAAATCCACCTTGCTGAAATCCCTGAACCGCATGAACGATCTGGTGGAGGGCTGCCGTGTGGAGGGGAAGATCTATCTGGACGGCGCAGATATCTATGACAGAAACTGCGATGTCAATCTCCTGCGCAAGCGGGTGGGCATGGTGTTCCAGAAGCCCAACCCCTTCCCCATGAGCATTTTTGACAACGTGGCCTACGGCCCCCGTACCCACAGCCGTGTCAGCAAGGCGAAGCTGGAGGAGATCGTGGAAAAATCCCTCCGTGGCGCTGCCCTCTGGGATGAGGTGAAGGATCGGCTGAAAAAGTCCGCCCTTGGGCTCTCCGGCGGTCAGCAGCAGCGGCTCTGTATTGCCCGTGCTCTGGCAGTGGAGCCGGAGGTGCTTCTCATGGATGAACCCACCAGCGCTCTGGATCCTATTTCCACTTCACGCATCGAAGAGCTTGCATCGGAATTAAAAAAGCGATATACCATCGTCATGGTTACCCACAATATGCAGCAGGCTGCCCGGATCTCCGATCACACCGCCTTCTTCCTCCTGGGGCAGATGGTGGAATTTGCTCCCACGGAGCTGCTGTTTTCCATGCCCTCCGACCGTCGCACGGAGGATTATATCACAGGGAGGTTCGGCTGATGAGAAACCGATTTGACCGACAGCTTGTGCTTCTGCACGAAAAGCTCATTGCCATGGGCGCTCTGTGTGAGGATGCCATTTTCGCCTCCATTCGGGCTCTGGCAGAGGATTCTGAGGCTGTGGAACGTGCCGCGCAGATCGAACGGGAGATCGATGCCTCGGAGCGTGAGATCGAGAACCTGTGCATGAAGCTCCTGCTGCAGCAGCAGCCGGTGGCACGGGATCTGCGAGCCATATCCTCTGCCCTGAAAATGATCTCAGATATGGAGCGTATCGGAGACCAGGCATTGGATATTGCGGAAATCACCCCGTATCTTCCCCATGGCCTTCTGGAAGCTGCCCTGCCCATCCATCACATGGCAAAGGCAGCGGCAAAAATGGTCACAGACAGCGTGGACTCCTTTGTCAAGGGGGATCTCTCCCTGGCAAAGCAGGTGCAGAAGGACGATGATACGGTGGATGCCCTGTTTGCGGCGGTAAAGAAGGATTTGATTGCGCAGCTTCGCCAGGATCCCGACTCGGGACAGGCCTGCCTGGATCTGCTGATGATCGCCAAATACCTGGAGCGCATCGGAGACCATGCGGTCAATGTCTCCGAGTGGGTGGAGTATTCCATCACCGGTGTTCATCTGAAGTAAATCAAAGGGGCTATCTCGTTTTGAGACAGCCCCTTTGGTTTACTTCATCATTTTGGCTACGCTTTGCTCCATGGTATCCACGGCCTTCTGTGCGGCCTGCTTCACCTTGCACTGCTCCGGCAGCATCAGGGCCACAGCGCCACCTGCCACCATGCCCAGGCCAAGGGTCAGGAAAAAGTTCTTCGTCTGCATCATTCATCCTCCTTTTTCGGACGGCTGTCCGTGCTATAGCTTGCCCTTTTTCCTGCGAAAAAAATCGAAAACTGCCTTTTCAGGGGAAGAAAGTTATGGTATACTATTTTTATACGAAAAAAAGAGGTGTTTTCCGTGTCCATCGATGTTCTGCAGGATAAAATCAGAAAAATGAAGAACCCCGTCATGTTTGGCCTGGATCCCTATCTGCCTATTCTGCCCCGTCACATTGTGCAGGAGGCTTTTGCGCAGTATGGCCAGACTCCCGAAGCGGCGGCAGCGGCCTACTATCGCTTCTGCACGGAGCTGCTGGATGCCCTGGCGGATATCGTCCCTGCGGTGAAGATCCAGAGCGCCTGCTTTGAGGCCCTGGGTGCCGACGGCATCTGCCAGATGCAGCGCATTACCCGCTACGCCAAGGAAAAGGGCTACTATGTGCTGGTAGACTCCATGCGTGGGGATATCGGCAATGTGGCGGAGATCTATGCCCAGGCCATGTTTGGCTCTGTAAGCATCGGCGAGACCTCCCATCGGCTCTATGACATCGATGCCCTGACGGTCAATAGCTACCTGGGCTCCGATGGCGTAAAGCCCTTCCTGCCCTACTGCAAGAAGGAGGGCAAGAACATCTTCCTCCTCTTAAAAACCTCCAATAAGTCCTCCCGTGAGGTGCAGGATCTGCTCTCCGGCGACCGTGTGGTCTATACCGCCATGGCAGACCTGGCCCTGCGCTGGGGCGAGACCATGATCGGCCGCCACGGCTATAGCGAGATCGGCGCCGTGGTAGGCGCAACCTTCCCCCAGACCATGAAGCTGCTGCGTGAAAAGTATGACCGCCTCTTCTTCCTGGTGCCCGGCTACGGTGCCCAGGGTGGTACGGCCAGAAATGTGCAGTTCGCCTTTGACCGCTTTGGCCACGGCGCTGTGGTCACCGCCTCCCGCAGCATCATCTGTGCCTGGCAGCTGACCGGCTCCGATGGCACGGACTACTTAGACTGCGCCCGAGCTGCCGCTCTGAAGATGAAGAACGACATCGGAAAGTTTGTGAGCATCCTATGACCGAGCTGTATCTGATCCGCCATGCCGAGGCGGAGGGCAATGTGTTCCGCCGTCTCCACGGCCAGTATAATTCCCGTATCACCCCCAATGGGCAAAAGCAGATCGCCGCTCTGGAGCAGCGCTTTCGGGATGTAGTCATCGATGCGGTCTATGCCAGCGACCTCTACCGTACCTGCCGCACCGCAGAGGCCATTTATGTCCCCAAGGGCCTGGAGCTGCACAAAGAGCCCCGTTTTCGGGAGCTGAACTGCGGCATCTGGGAGGATCTGCCCTTTGGCTGGCTGGCCATGTTCGACCGGGAGCGCAACCGCACCTTCTCCTTCGACCCCCAAAATTGGAGCGTAGAGGAGGGGGAGACCTTCCCGGTCTATACCGGCCGCTTCTTAGAGGCCCTGGAGGAGATCGTCCGCCGCCACGAAGGGCAGACCGTTGCCATTTTCTCCCACGGCATGGTCATGCGGGGCATTCTGCAGCGGCTGTTCTTCCCTGAGGAGAAGGAGCTGGGCCATGCGGAGAATACAGCCGTGACCAAGCTGCTTTGGGACGGCAAGGGCTATACTCTGGAGTGCCTGAACGATGCTAGCCACATCACCCATGAGATCTCCACTCTGGGCAAGCAGCTCTGGTGGCGCAAAGGGGATAAGAAGGATTTCAACCTCTGGTTCCGGGATCGGCAAAGCGAAGACAGCGCCTTTTTGGCGCAGCAGGGCTTTGGCGAAACGGATGATCTGCGGATTGCCATGCTGAAGGATCGTCCGGTGGGGGCCTTGGCCATACAGGATCAGGATGCAGAGGCCCTGACTGTCGCCCACATTGGGCTCATCGAGGAGGAGCGGGGCAAGGGGCTCTCCGCCCAGCTGCTGGGCGAGGCAGTGAGCCGGGCCAGGAAAATGGGCAAAACCCATCTCCGCCTGCCGGAGGGGGAGTTCTGCCCTGCGGCCAAAGCCCTGTTTGGAACCTATGGCTTCCAGGGAGGAACGCTGGATCTGCGCATAGAATAATCAAAAACCCGTGGGAAAACCCCACGGGTTTTTTGGCAATGACCGGAAAACGGAAATCCATTTTAGGTGAATGACGAATGGTGAGTAGTGAATCATGGAGGTATCGGCTCCGCCCATGGGAATTGAAATAAAGTCAAATCGATGTTTCTCGAACTGTTGGAGGCACCCAATGCCTCCCTTGTTAAAGGGAGGTGGGTCGCCTTGAAAAGGCGACTCGGAGGGATTCC
>JAFQCY010000081.1 GCA_017399355.1 Oscillospiraceae bacterium | reverse complement strand
GTGATGCGATGCGTTCCTCCCACGCGCCGGAGGCGTGCATCACGGGCGAAGCCTGCATCTTAATCGTGTTTCGGATTGCCTGCAATAAAGTGATAAGTGATGCAGCTGCGCTGTGATAAGTGATGCGATGCGTTCTTCCCACGCGCCGAAGGCGTGCATCACGGGCGAAGCCTGCATCACGCACGCAGTGCGCATCTCGTTCCGAAAGGAACGCATCACTCAAAAATTCCCTTTTGTCCTAAGACAAAAGGGATTGTTTGATGGAGCAGGGTACGGGAGTCGAACCCGCCTCAGCGGCTTGGGAAGCCGCTGTACTACCGATGTACGAACCCTGCGTACCATTCATTATAGCACCCCCGGCAGGAAAAATCAAGGGGTGTTTTTTGTCTCTTTCCGTCTGCCCGGATCACCGCCCCGGGCAGACAGAAAAGGGGATCCCGAACCCGGCCACAGCTCCTTCAAAAGCCGGGCGGGCTCTTTATTCCGCCAGCTCCCGGTACATGGCGGAGGCATCGTCCTTGCGGACGGCTTCCGCTACGGCCAGCACCTCCACCGCTACGGTGCGGCTGCCGAAGGCGATGCGGATCACATCCCCCACCTTGACCTCATAGGAAGCCTTGGCAGGGCGGTCATTGACGGTCACACGGGCATTGTCGCAGGCCTCATTGGCCACGGTGCGGCGCTTGATGAGACGGGAGACTTTCAAATACTTATCCAGGCGCATAAGTTCCTCCAAATCATAGAAAACGGAGCTGCAATCCGGCAGCCCCGTTTTATAAAGCTCAATTACTTGCTGACGGCGTCCTTCAGAGCCTTGCCTGCCTTGAATACGGGCGTGCTGGTAGCGGCAATGGGGGTGGGCTCGCCGGTGCGGGGGTTGCGGCCCATACGGGCTTCACGCTTCTTGGTCTCGAAAGAGCCGAAGCCGACCAGCTGCACCTTGTCACCCTTGACCAGGGTCTCGGTGATGGTCTCTACGGTAGCTGCCAGAGCCTTCTCGGCATCCTTCTTGGACAGGCCGGTCTTGATGGCGATCTCGGCAATGAGTTCGGTTTTGTTCATATTGTACCTCTTCTTCACATTTAGATTTCTTATCAATTGCCTCGGAGGGCAGGACGTTTCTCCCCTGCCGAACAGGTGACTGCTAATAAAATTACCACAAAAAGTCAAAATACGCAAGAGAAATTATGGAAAAATTCACTTAATTCTCAGAATTTTTGCGATTTTCTCTCCCTTGGGCAGGAAGAGGCAGTCTTCGTAGGTGATAGCTTTGGTGACAATGACAAGTAACAGATAAATAACCACCGCTACGGCAATGGCACCCAGGCAGCAGACGGCCACAGAGCCCACAAAGCCGCACAGCAGACTGTAGGTGAAGTAGGCTGCGACACCCATAATGAGGGCGGAGATGCCGGTCTTCCACAGGGCAGGCAGCAGCTTGGGAGGCTCTTTCAGCACAAAGCGCATGGCGATGACATTCAGCACCATGATCACCAGGAAGCAGACGAAGGTGCCGATGGGAGCGCCCAGGATGGCGATATTGGGGTTGCCCACCAGGATATAGTTGACAATGACCTTGACAATGCCGCCGATGAGGGTATTGATCACGGGGATGACCATGTGATTATGGGCCTGCATAATGGCGGTGGTCATGGTGGAGATGCTGTTGATGAGGATGGTGGGGGCTAAAATCGCCAGCAGGATGGCGGCGATGGTCAGCTTCTCCCCCTCGTAGCCGCCCAGAAGGGCCATGATAGGCTCAGCCAGCACCAGCATGCCCAGGGTGCAGGGCATGGCGATCAGACCCATGAGCCGCAGGGAGGAATCCTGGACAGTCTTAACGCCCTTGTGATCCTTCAGGGTCAGGTAGCTGGTAATGGCGGGAATGATGGCGGCGGTGATGCAGGGGATGAAGGCCGTGGGGAAATTGAAGATAGTCTGGCAGAAGCTGTAGATGCCCTTGCCGATCTCGGAGGCATCCTGGGCAACGGTCATGCCCTCCTTGGGGTTGGCGGCAGCCACAGCCATGAGGCTGCCCATGACGGTATCGGCGCCGGGTGCGGTCTGCTCGGCAGCAGAGACCAGGCGGTGCATGACGGTGACGCTGTCTAAGAGGTTGATGAGCTGCAGACCGGCTGCGCCGATGGTAATGGGCACGGCAATGGCCAGGAGCTTCTTGGCGGTGGTCTTCACGGAGAGGGCCGTGCCGCCCAGGGCAGAGACGGACTTGCGATTGCGGCGGTACTTCACATAGACATAGAGGGCGGAGAAGCCTGCGCCGATGGAGATGCCGGCGATGGTACCGCCGGAGGCCAGGGCATCATTGCCCGTCAGGTCGATGACCAGCCAGGCAAGGCCAAGGCCTAAAATCAGCTTGCCCAGGGCCTCGATGATCTGGCTCAGGGCGGTGGGGCGCATATCCCCCTGGCCCTGGAAATAGCCACGGCAGGCAGAGGCGATGCAGATAAAGACTACGGCGGGGCCCAGGGCAAAGATGGAATAAGAGGCATTGGGCAGACCCATCAGCTGCGTGGCCAGCAGGTTGGGCAGCAGCATCATGGCAGCCGTACCGGTGAGGCCGATGATCAGGTAGGCGGTGAGGGCGGTGCGGAAGATCCGCTGCATCTGAGCGCCGTTACCCAGGGTCTTGGCCTCGGAGACCATGCGGCTCATGGCCACCGGCAGGCCGGTGGTGGAGATAACCAGGAGAACGGTATAGATATCATAGGCCGCCGTAAAATAGGCGAAGCCGTTTTCCCCGATGAACTGCTGCAGGGGGATCTTGTAGAACATGCCGATGACCTTGACGATAATGGTGGAAAGGGACAGGATCGCCGCACCGGTCATGAAATTTTGGCTCTGCTTTTTTGCGTTATCCAAGTTTTTCCTCCTCTCTGCCGAACATCTTCGGCATCACATAGTCCGCAAATTCCTTTACCACGGCGTTCAGGTCGATGGTGTGGTACTTGCCGGCGGAGTAGAGGATCTTGCCGCGCACCATGGTCATGACCACATCGTGACCGTTGACGCAGTAGGCAAGATGGCTCATCACATTGTGGCAGGGCATGAGATGGGGCTGGGTGAAGTCCAGCAGGATCAGGTCGGCATCCAGGCCAAGCTTGATCATGCCGCACTCGTCCTGTCGGCCCTGGGCTCTGGCGCCGCAGACCGTGGCCATGAGCAGGGCAGCCTGGGCAGGCAGAGCCTTGGGGTCTAAGGAAGCGCCCTTTGCCATATAGGTGGCTGCACGGATCTCTTCGAATAGATCTAAGGTATTGTTGGATGCATTGGAGTCCGTGCCCAGGGCCACATTCATTCCGGCCTTGACCATATCCTGCACCCGGGCGCAGCCGGAGGCCAGCTTCAGGTTCGAGCAGGGATTATGGACGGCGGTAACCCCACGCTTGGCCAGGAGCTGCATATCCTCGTCCTCCACCCACACGCAGTGGGCGGCAATGGCAGGAACGTCAAAGACCCGATGGCAGTCCAGCACCTGGGCAGGAGTCAGACCGTGGCGCTCCTTGGCGCCCTCATGCTCCGACTTGGTCTCGGAGAGGTGGACGTGCATCCGAAGGCCCTCGGCCTTGGCATAGTCGCTGACCTGCTCCCAGACCTGATGGTTGGAGGTGTACTCGCCGTGGATGGCGGCCTCGATGCGGATGCGGCTATTGTCGTAGCCGTGCCACTTTTCCTTCAGAGCCACCAGCTCCTGGCAGCGGCTGTCCTTCTCAAAGTCGAAGTCGTCGCCGAAATAGGTGATGGCACGGGAGATATTGGCCTTGATGCCGCTCTCCGCCACCGCCTGGGCTACCTCATCGCAGAAGTAGTACATATCGGACACGGAGGTAGTGCCGAAGCGCAGGCACTCGGCAATGGAGAGGAGGGTAGCGGCCTTGACACAGCGGCCGTCCAGACGATCCTCCCGGGGGAAGATATAGTCATTGAGCCAGGTGGCTAAGTCCACATCGTCGGCATAGCCCCGCAGGGGGGACATGGGCAGGTGGGTATGGCAGTTGATGAGGCCGGGCATTAAGACCATGCCCTCGCCATTGATGATCTGTTTGGGCTGCTCTGTGGGGGCTTCCTTGGATAAGTAGCTGATCTTGCCATCGGTCACGCCCACAAAAGCGGAAAACAGCACCCGCAGCTCCTCGTCCATGGTGACGACCGTGACATTTGAAAATAGAGTATCCATATTCATCCTTCCTTTATAACCATGCGCCGAAGGGCGCAATTCATGCGGTGAGCCGCAATTCATGGCGAAGCCAATTCATGCCTACAGGCAATTCATTACCGTAGACGATTTGTTACTGCTTTGGAGTTCCTTTTGCGGTGGTAATAGATGCGATGAGAACTTTCCGAATTTTACTGCATTGAGAAAATAGAGCTTTGTACTCATCTTCGGTAATCATGCCGGTTTCTTTGAACAAGTCCAACCAATAATCTGTTTCGTAACATTCCTACAAAGCGATTTGGAGCTTATTGATAAAGTCCGGCTTACTTGAAGCGTAATTGGCTTCGTGAATGTTCGCACCGATGCTGGTTCCGCAGCGCAAGAGTTGGTTCAGAAGAATGTTGCCTTTTCTATTCTCCTTGATCTCCGTGCATAGATTAACGATATTCACAGCAAACTGTTTGGAGAGATCGACCAGTAGATTCTCTTTCATAAAAATCTCCACTTGAATGATTTGATGCTGACGCATCATGAATTGACGCTTTGCGTCATGATTTCTCGCTTTGCTCCATGAATTGAATTGCCTTTCCACTCTTTATGCCCCGCAGGGCAATTCATGGCGTAGCCAATTCATGCGCATTGCGCAATTCATGCCTACAGGCAATTCATTAAAGCAAAAGCATCCTGCTTTTGCTTCATGATCTCTTCCTGCTTTTCCAAGTATTGCTGCGGGAACTTGGGGTTATGGAAGCGCTCCAGGCGGCCGCCGGGGAGGTTGATCTTGGTCATGCCGCCGCCACCCAGGGAGACAATGCTGCAGAGCTCTTCCATCATATAGATATTGTACCAGCCTTCGAAACCGGGCTTGCACCAGCCCACGTTTTCGAAGCTGCCGGACATATATTTCTGTCGATATAAATAATAAGGTGTATAGCCTGCCGCCCGGAGGGTCTCCTCTGTGAAGCGGAGCATCTCCGCCACCGCCTCGGCGCTGGGCAGGTCCTCCCGGTCAAAGTAGAGATCAGCGCCCTTCTTAATGGCCAGGGTATGGACGGTGATGTTGCTGGGATCTAAGGCCACCACCTGCTTCAAAGATTCCGCAAAGGACGCTGCCGTATCCCCGGGCAGACCGGCGATGAGATCCATATTGATCCCCGTAAAGCCTGCCTGCACCGCAGCCTCATAGGCTTTGATGGTCTGCTGTGACGTGTGCTTTCTGCCCACGGTTTCCAGAACGCTATCGTTCATGGTCTGGGGGTTGATGCTCATGCGGTCGCAGCCCAGCTCCTTCAGGGTGCGGAGCTTTTCGTGATTCAAGGTGTCGGGGCGGCCGCCTTCTATGGTATATTCTATCAGCTCTGTCAAGTCAAAATGACGGGAGATCTCCTCCATCAGCTCTTTTAGCTGCCCGGGAGACAGGGTGGTGGGGGTGCCGCCGCCGATATACAGGGCCCGGAGCTTCTTTCCGCTCTCCTTTACCAGCTTGCCCACATAGGCGATCTCCTCTTTCAAGGCCGCTAAGTAGGGCTTTAAGAGCTGGGCGCAGCGGGCGATATCCCCGGAGACGAAGCTGCAATAGCTGCAACGGGTGGGGCAAAAGGGGATGCCTACATAGAGGCAGATGTCATTTTCCCGGAGCTGCTGAACCGCCCGAACGGAGGCTTTGGAACACTCCAGCGCCAGACGGATGCGCTCCTCGGAGACGAAATAGCGCTGCCGCATGAGCTTTTCGGCGCTTTTTTCGTCCCCACCGGCCAGAAGATGGCGGGTGGTCAGCTTGGTGGGGCGCACACCGGAGAGGCTGCCCCATTTGGGCGGCGCAATAAACTGCATGGCCGCCTCATAATAAGTATTCTGCAACAGGCGGCGACGGGAGGGCACATCGTTCTCCCGGACAGAGAGCCGCCGGGTGACCTTGGCGGTCTTGCCGCCTAAGGTGATGGTAGCCGTGGCAGTGAGCCATGTTTCCCCAATAAACAGGGCGGAAACAGCGCCGTCACCGGTAAAAGGAGCATCCATGGGCTCCATGGGCTCTTCAGGGAAGAGGGCAAGCTGCAGCTGCTCGATGGCATAGCGCTCCTCGTGGCCCTTGAGATACAGCTTCATGGGATCGGCTCCCCTTTCTTCTTCAGCGCAGGTAGGGATTGTATCTGCGCTCGTAATTCAGCGTGGTCTCGCCGCCGTGACCGGGGCAGACGGTATAGTCCCCCGGCAGAGCTGCCAGGCGCTTCAGGCTCTCTAAGATCATGGAGGTATTGCCCCCCAGATCCGTCCGGCCGCAGGAGCCGGCGAAAAGGGTGTCTCCGGAGAAGAGCACCTCGCCGCAGAGCAGGCACACAGAGCCCATGGTATGGCCCGGAGTCTCCAAAATGCGGAAGCGCAGGCCCTCCACATTCAAAATGCTGCCCACATCGGAATAGAGATCCGTATAATAAAGAGCGCCGAAGGTGAGATAGGGCGGCAGCTTCAGCTCCTGCTCATGGATCCAGACGGGACAGTCGGCCTTTTGGGCCAGCTCCTTCACCGCCCCCACATGGTCAAAATGGCCATGGGTCAGGAGGATGGCACGGATCTTCAGCCCCTCCTGCTCCGCCTTTCTCCAAATGGTCTCAGCCTCATAGCCGGGATCAATGACGGCGCAGTTCTTCTTCTCATCGCAGACCAAATAGGTATTGGTCTGATAATCGCCCAAGGTCAGGGTAAAGTAGTTCATAGGGAAATCTCCTCTTTGAGAATCATTTTATCTCTATCAGAAATCGTTGTGCGCTCCCAAGGCCCCCTTGCCAAAGGGGGCTGGCAAAAATCTTTGATTTTTGACTGGGGGATTCTGCGGTATGAAGCGGGGATACAATGCAGCCCTCGGCGAATTCGTAAAGTCTGCGTGCCTCTTATTCAAGCTGCACCTCCAAAACGAAAGTGCCTGCACGAATCCCTCCGTCATTTGCTCCGCAAATGCCACCT
>JAFQCY010000080.1 GCA_017399355.1 Oscillospiraceae bacterium | reverse complement strand
TATGAAAAAACATGTATTTATTTGATAAAACGAAAATCCGGCACTATGAACATAGTTGATTAACTGTCTACCAACTCGAGCGAAGCTCTTTGGCAAATCTTATTGACCAACAGATTTATGCAACCATTTGGATATGCCGTCAAAGGATAAGGTCCCCCAGCTGCCAAAAGCCAACGCAGATACTCCCCCCAGGCTTTCAACAAGCATATATGCGTTCAAGAATATGATGTCTGCAAAGAAACTGCCCATAGAGGTAATATATTTTCAAAGTAATGCTAATCAGCATTATAATTATAATTAAGATTAGTTGACAAATTAGCATTACTCTGGTATAATTTAGGTATCAATGCGGAAGGGTGGCTTTGTGTTGGACTTTTCTAATCTGTGCAAATGCATTGTTCCGATTACACAATTCAATAAAGGCAAAGCCTCTGCAGTATTTCGATACAAATACGATGTGGTATCGGCATCCCTATGATTTTATTACTCTTTGCCGTTCGTTCTCTGAAGTCATACTTCGTGAGTTCAAATCCATCGGGGGAAATTCGGGTAAAATATCCATCCCTTGGGACTTAGACATAGACAGTCACCCTCGGGTGGCTGTCTTTTTTTGTCAAGCGGGATACCGCTTGCAGTGGGTCAGGCCATAGGCCGGAGTCCCATATCGTCCACCATGTATTGAACCCTTTTGCATTTGATAAAGTTCATAGCAAGCATTTACAGCTTGGGGAACATAGCTTAACGACACACAGCTGTACTGAATATATATTCTGCCTGCCGTATATGCCATGCGCTCTGTGTTTCGTTGTAGTATGGAAAAGAGAATAATTGAAAAAAGATACACTCTTCTACACAGTAGGGCTTGGTCCACTTGGTAACCTACTTTTGAAATAACAGTTCTTTGTCTAATACTCGCAATAATGGCCTTTTTTTTGTTGAGAATATGTGATATAATACATAAACAACTATGAGGAGGCGTGCCAAATGCTCGATCTTCACCATCTTGGGAAATACCGGGAAAACAATCGAATTGAGGCGAAGAAAGCCCTGGGTGGATTGCCCAAGAGCATATGGGAAACCTATTCCGCCTTTGCAAATACCTTGGGCGGTGTGATCCTCCTTGGGGTGGAGGAGCTTGCGGACAAGTCCTTACACCCCGTGAATTTGCCTGACCCCGAGGGAATGATCAAAGAATTTTGGGATACCGTCAACAATCTCAACAAAGTCAGCGCCAATATTCTGTCGGACGCAAGTGTGCAGATTGAGGTTGTGGAAGGGAATCGGATCATTGCCATCACGGTGCCCAGGGCGCAGCGATATGACAGGCCGGTCTTCATCGAGGGGAATCCCCTTCGCGGAACGTATCGCCGTAACGGAGAAGGTGACTACCGCTGCACCAGAGAAGAAGTTCAGGCGATGATCCGCGATGCTTCTGTTAAAACCCAGGATATGACTTTGCTGGAAAGCATGGAGCTGGATGCGCTTGACTATGATAGCATTCACCGCTATCGCAACCGAATGAAAACCCATCGTCCCGGCCATGTGTGGGAGGAGCTGGAAGATGGCGACTTCCTGTACAAGCTTGGCGCTGTGGGACGAGGAGAAGACGGACAGCTTCATCCGACCGCAGCAGGACTGCTGATGTTTGGCTTTGAATATGAGATCGTCAAGGAGTATCCCCATTATTTTCTGGATTACCGGGAGCAAACAGAGGCGGATACCCGCTGGGTGGACCGTATCGTATCCACATCCGGCGACTGGAGCGGAAATGTTTATGATTTCTACTTCCGTGTGTACCAGCGTCTCACCCAGGATATTAAAGTTCCTTTCAAAATGGAAAAGGGAGAACGGATTGACGACACTCCCGTGCACGGGGCACTCCGTGAGGCGCTTGCCAACTGTTTGGTAAATGCAGACTACTATGGCAGTCGGGGCCTGGTCATAATCAAAGGCCGGGATGCTATTACGATTTCCAATCCCGGAGGCTTCCGCATTGATATTCAGGATGCCATCAGCGGTGGCGTCTCTGATCCCAGAAATGCAGCGCTGATCAAGATGTTTAATCTGATCAACATCGGCGAGCGGGCCGGTAGCGGCATACCGAATATCTATCGTATCTGGCAAAGCCAAGGATGGAAGGCCCCTGTGATCGAGGAGAGCTTCGACCCGGAGCGAATCTCTCTGGTACTTCCGCTGCGAGCGGAGGAACCGGCGATGAAAACCGGCGATAAAAAACCGGTGATAAAAACCGGCGATAAAAAAGTGACAGCAAAAACCGCAGTACAGCGGGGTGCGATTCTGGATTATTTGACGGTTCATGTGACGGCACCTTCCTCGGAACTGGAGGCATTACTTGGGGTGAAAGGCTCAAGATTGCGGGAACTCCTCGGATCTATGGTGAAAGAAGAGCTCATCGTAGCAGAGGGCGGAAATAAGAACCGCAGATACCGACTAAAGTCCTGATTTTTCGTGAGTTCAAATCCATCTGGGAAAACTGTGGTAAAATATCCATCCCACGGAACTCAGACATATCGTAACCGTAATTGTGATACGCAGTTACGGTTATTATTTTTCTGCTTTTTACCCGGAAACAGTGGTAAACCCAACATTTTTACAGAATAATGCCCAGCCTGAATCAAATTCCAGGCTGGGCATTTTGCATTTTCAGGGCGATCCCCAGCTACAAATGTTAGAATTATGGGGCAATCGTTAGATTTGTGGGAGGAATCGTTAGATTTATAGGTTTAATCGTTAGATTTGTGCAGAAACGAAATAATCACAACGGTTTATTCTCACTCCCACTGCGGAAATAAGACTCATAGCTTTCCTGGTCGCACAAAGCAAATTTGAACTTATTCTTCATTGTGCTTATTTCAAAACCGCTGCGAGGATACTCTCTTTGCTCAATCAAATAATCAACAACAACGCCAAAGATATCCTTGAAAGCATAATTATTTGCTGCGGTGCAGGTCTCCCCATAGATATGTGCGATCCGGGCACCACTATCCTGCGGAAGACGAAGCTTTGTAGGGTTGTATAGAAGATATAGGAACTGGATGGGTTTTGAACAATCCTTGCCAAGAAGCATAAAGTTAGCTACACCCAAGAGGTGGCAGAGCATTTGCTTGATGTCAAAGTAAACAACCTCATGGCCTTTACAAAAGAATTTCACAGACATATTTCTTGTGCCAGGAACAGACTCCGTTTCAAACGAAAAGACAGCGGGTAGTTTACTTTGTAGATATGCATATAAATCTTTATAGGTTTGATTGATAAGCTGCGGAGACTTGTGGCTGTACGGCTCACGGCATTTTGCCTCTACGAATACATAACGATCTTCTGTTTCGCAATAGCCGTCAAGATTTGCCAAGCCGCCAATCACTGTGGTCAACTTTTTCTCAAAAGAGAAACCAGGGATTTCCCGGGATAACAAATATGTCATCCGGCTGGAGGAAGCAAATGATGCCATCTTTGGGGGTCTGCCGTTTTTTTCTTCCAGCTCCCCACCGCTGCCATCGCCATACTCACAGCGATGCTGAGGACTCATGCTACTCAAATGGTCTTGCCACGCTGCGTTACTCACATAACTGCTATAGCAACCTTTTTCAGTAACGAAACCGCTGGGAATATTCTCTGTTTTTGCTATGGCAGTATCAAAGTCTTTCAGTATATTCATAGTAACGTTACCACAATTATTTATGTTGAATGACAGTAGAGGACAGGGGACGGTTCTGTGCCTTTTGGCTTTGGCTTTTGTCAAGACAGAGAACCGTCCCCCCGTCTTACTATGTCTTATAAAATATCTCCGCTTTCCTCTGCGACAACTGTTTGAACAACATTTCCATCGAAGTCAACTTGGAAAATATTACTGTTAATATCGACGCAATAGAGATGTTTGTCGTTGAAGATATATATCCCGACATACGATTCGTTGCTGATCTTGGTAACGGTATTATCGTTCATATCAATCCGATATGTCCCTGACTCCAAATCTCCTTCAATTCTACGGAGACCAATTCCAGACTCGCCACTTTGAAGCCGGAGGTAGGACACAAATATCAGGTTTTCATGATAATTAAACGAGGAAACTACGTGATATGCGTCTACATGAACTAAGTCCGTTATGGACCCGTCTGGATTTAGATATGAAAGAACCTTATTGCTGTTTTGGCGGAAAATTAGAAGCCCTTCACGATAGGGCAGATACACTGCGTTGTAACCTGATGCCACTTCAACAATTTTTCCACTGGGATCGTTTGTGAGCAATTCACCGCTATTTCCTACCGTATATGTTCGATTTCCAATCTCATAGGATTGGGAGCAAGGCTCTTCTTTAGCGAATACTCCTCCTTCAACCGGATAACATTCTCTCTCCTCACCAAATACCAAGCTTGGACTAGCCCCTCTTGCAAGAAAGGTTGGACTGCTGATGGCGCAGTCAAATTCTCCAAGGAATATTTCCGTTCCTGTTTCGAGATCCAGGGAATAGAGCCGATCATTGTCATAGCCATCATAATTGAGAGAAAAGTAATAGAGAAATCCGTCATACATACACATTCCACTGTAATCTGAGTCGATGGACCGAATCGATTCATAGCCCTTGGAATTGATCCGAATAATATCAGGATCGGTAAAATAACCGTTATCAAAGGTGAATACAACCAAATCTCCGTCAATAACATCTAACAATCTTGTTCTATAAGTTTGCATAATGTTCCCCGGGTGATCTCCACGAATTTCAATATATGGAGTCGGGGAAATATTATCTTTGCATCCTCCTAAAAAAACCAGCAATGAAAAAAATAAAAACCAACAGACTAAGTGGCGGTATTTATTAATCAAGCAAATGTCACTCCTTCTCCTTGGATACCCCTTTATTTGGTCGATATAATAAGCGAATCCTTTTTGCCAACTTTTAAAGCTGCATAACCGAGATTTGGCCATGCGTGCATGTATCGCAGATAGGATGAATCACTCTCTGCGAGGGCTGTGGTGGTTACTTGATAGCAGTTTCTCCAATATAGCGAGTATTTTGGTGGAGCTTTATCCAAGTCCTGAAGAGATTCATATGTTTCCGAAAAGTCGCCTTCAATATATGCTGTTTCTGTAACAGAATCAGCCCGTACATTCATAAACGAACATTGGCTATCAGTAGCGCCGCCCACGGTAACAGAGGTCAGATTCCAGAGGACAGGGGACGGTTCTGTGTCTTTTGGCTTTGGCTTTTGTCAAGACAGAGAACCGTCCCCTGTCTTCTGACTTTTATGGATTAATTCTAACAAACTCATAGATGTCACCATTCTCATCTTCTACATATAAGGTATTATCCGTTAGTTTGCGGCATTCTCCCTCAAAAAGTGAGTCGCCTAACCGATACCCTAAATCCTTATGGTTCAAATCTTGATAAATAACACCTACATAGTTTGAACCACGATCATTTAATGTAGCGCATTCAATTTCTATCCCGTCAATGATTGCATAAGTTTTTATTCCTTTACTAAAAGCCATTTGAACCTGTAGCTCATGGCAATACCATATACCTTCCTGTGGTACTTTCGGGCTGTAACCAAAGGTAAAACATCCCCCCATAAGGATCCCTGTCAAGCATAGGATGACAACTGTTACTATTTTTTTCATTTTTCCTCCCGACCTTTAAACAAATATAAAAATTCCTACTTGCCAAAACCGGCTGCCCCAGGATGCATAATCGCTGGGAGAATCAAAAGTTTGAACTCCGTTAGTTCCGACATTATATGCTTTATATCCCGCTCCTTTGTGCCTTTTTAGCCAAACTTTTCGACCGGGTTTACGCAAAACAGCCCCCTGTCCTACTTGCGTCTTCTTTTCGCTAACGGAAGAATAACAACGGTTGTTACAGCATAAATAACACTAATCAGCATAATAGATAGAAGCGCCAATATAAAAACTGCAGTGCTGTTATAATCTTTCCCCGTAGTGTAAACTTCTGTTATGATGCCGGAAGTATCTTTGAGAATCAGCCGATCATACCTATAAGCAGCAAATAACCCCATAATACCGTCCGGTTTTTCCAGCATATACGTCTGTTTCTCTGTTTTCTCAACAGTTTTATCGCGAAAATGATTCGTCAAGTCTGAACTGGATTTGCTGTCCATTTGCACAATGCGGTGATTCAATAATCCTTTTGAGAAAATAGTAATGTCTTTTCCTCGCACACTAAATAGCGCAATCTGATTATTATGCCAAAAAACAAAGAAGCTTCCCGGTACAGAAAAATGATATGCGTGTGTCAGTTCTAAACTGCTATTGTAAACTAAAATCTCATTGTCGGCCAAGCCGATGAGGATCTCTCCGTTATCAGAAACATCGAAAGAGGTAATTTGCGCTGATCGCTCCTTAGATATGTCACATGGCCTAAGATCCAGTTCTTCCCATAGACTCGCCTGCTTTTCAGAATCAAGTTCAATAAGTGTCAGTCCATCAAGGATACTTCCCGTCTCTTCAGCAAAGCAGGGAAAAGAAAGTATTACTGCCGCAAGAAAACCAATGACGATTCTTCGCATACCACTACCACCCTTTAATTTCGCTGTATATTCCATCTAAAAAATCATATATATTGAAGCTCCAAAGTGTATATGCAAGACAAAGAACCGTCCCTTGTCTTATTTTCTCGAATTCTTTCGTATTCGATTTTGCGGGGAAGTATTGATAAAAGGAAACATTTGCTTTTGCATTTCTTCTCTTTTCTGTTCTGCTTCCCGCCCGGCAACAAAGAATAATCTGACAAATAAATAGCTACCAGACAACAAGATGCCAAAACGAGCGAGAGCGCAATGCCACTTGACCGTTGAATAATTTGTGTCGGCAGAGGAAGTGGACACAACAGCGATATTAGTAATGTAATGGCTGTTAGAGTAGCATGAGAAACTGATAGTGTCTCCCGTTTTGAGCCCTTGTGCGGAAGGAGAAAAATAAATCGCTTTATCGACCTGAATAAATGCTGCAAAGTCATCTTCGTAACCATAATCCACAGGCCAAATATAGTTTTTGGGTTCAATGGCTTCTACCTCTCCGAACATCTGTAGGGATTGATTTTCGTGAGCAAGAGCAGATAAATGACCCCTCGGACTTATGATCAGGGATGAAGAAACAATCAATAGTGTCAAAAAGGTTACTCCGCTTACAATGTCAATTAGCGTGAAGACGGTACTCTTCCTAAAGTCAGCCATAAAATGACGATGTTTTTTTGTCGGGATCCAACGAGAAAAATAAATCAGAAAAAAGATTAGTGAAATAAAGTGAAAAAGCAACACTTCCAATTCAGAATCGCGAAAGGAAATATTCGTCATACACTACACCCCCGGAATGAAGGATAGAGATTACGCAGGACAGGGGACGGTTCTGTGTCTTTTGGATTTGGCTTTTGTCAAGACAGAGAACAGTCCCCTGTCTTAATGGAGTAAACCTGAGAAAATCGAATAAGTAAAGCCGAGTTTTTACGGATAATCCATTTTTGCGATTTTTTAATCATACTTTTCGACCGGATTCACGCAAAACCGTCCCCTGTCTTACTAATCAGTTTGTATAAGAATATACAAAACCTCTCCTGTTTCAGTTAATTCGACACAGGGTAGATTACGAATCTCCATTTTTGTATCATACGGCATAACTCTCCATCGGTCTTCATTTTGAAAGACCAATATATCAAATCTTTCGTTGCTGAGAGGGAATTCGGGATACTTTAGCTGTAGATACACTTTGGCAACAGCGATTGCTTCTTCTTCGCTGGTGATAACTCGGATGCCTTCTGGTTCGATATTATCTCTTGAAATGACGATAACAGCAGAAAAAATCCCAATAATCAAGATTAAAACAACAATTACTATCGTTTTTTTGCTCATTTCACAACCTCCTTACGCCTTAAGCCCGTAAGCACATAATTCACAATACCCATTACCAGGACAGGGGACGGTTCTGTGTCTTTTGGCTTTGGCTTTTGTCAAGACAGAGAACCTTCCCCTGTCTTACTTTGCTTCTTTACTCTGACTTGCATAAATATTTCTCTAAGATAGAAACACACTCTCTTAGTTGCCAATAGGAAAAAGCATAGTAGAATATAGCAAAAAAAGTATACACTGCATAGAAAGTCAAATCACATTTCCCCGACACCACCTGAAGTGTGCAAAAAAGCCAAATGCATAGGAGAGAAAGAAGAATTAGTATTTGTACGGCCGTTGGACGTGCAACGATTTCAATTTCCGTCCCATTGCTTATTTGGCGGAGTGTACCTTTTATTACCTGAGGACTAAATAAGCGGAACACAGAATGTGGAACCGAAATAATGAGAATGAATGAATTAATGTGTACTCTTGACCGCTTTTTTCTTCTTACATGCGATATACACTGTTCAACACTTTGTCTTGTAAAAAAAGTTTTATGAATCATTCTAATATCACCCTTTGCGCTACATTAACCTTTCCCCATCCTCGTTCCAATCAAAAAAGGATGAATAATGATTATGGTGCCAAGCGATTGGTACTTTCCCATAGGTCCATGTTTCAGAGGCTTCAAAATAATATGTTACACTAACTCCAGCTGACGCAGACATATACCCGTTTGTTCCCAAAATTTTCGCTCGGACTCCATTAGGAGCAATCGCTCCTCCGTCCCCATCGGCAATGAAATTTGTACTTGCTCCAATGAAGAGCCCCGCATAGTCGGTAACACAGTAATCATACAGAATGCCAGAGACACCAAAAGGCAAGACAGGGGACAGTTCTGTGTCTTTTGGCTTTGGCTTTTGTCAAGACAGAGAACCATCCCTTGTCTTACTTAGTTTAATTAGCAGAGACAATATCCATCAGGTGATTTCCATCAAAATCCAGTTTATGGACATTTGAAAAGCGGTCACAAGCAAAGATCTCATTGTCCGAGAAAATGAACAACCCGTCATAAGCGTGCTCGCTGATCTTCTCGGTACTGTAATCCCGCAGGTCGATCCGATAGGTGCCGCTTTGTGTATCATTTTCGTAGAGCTTCGGCAAGGCGCCGTCTTTGTACCTGTCATATCTCTGAATGGAAACAAAAACATAATCGCCCCAGCAGTTGACAGATAGAACACCATATTTGCAATCGTCGGCAAACAGCTCTGTAACTTCTCCTGCTGAATTAATATAATGCACGGTGGTTCCGTTGGTGATGTTCATAGCAAGAAGTCCATCTGCGCAAGGGATAAACCATTCTTTTCCCTCTGCAAGAGGAACAGCTTCTTTCGCTCCGGAGGCATCATAATACGACAGGTCGTCGCTGAAATACCAGGTTGCGCAGTAGTTACGATCTCCGAGCGTATAGTCACACGGAACGCTCTCCGGTGCACCGACTTCTCCGCCGCGGAGGGGAAGCCCGATGCCCTCGTCATGATCCGCCACATAGTACATCGTGCCCTGGGGAGTTAGACAAAAATCCCGCCCTGCAATAGTGGAAGAAGCACCTTCTGTAGAAATTTCTGTGATTTTTCCGGATTCCATATTATACTTGCAGAGAATCCGACTCAAATTATCACCAAACCAGCTGTAGTAGGCAAATCCTTCCCATACGATCATTCCAGAGTAATTTATCGGGGGATCCCGGAAGATTTGTGCTTTGCCATCCCGAAAAACACCAAGCCGCCCCATCCCTTCCGGAGCGGTTTCCCCTCCTTCAAAGAAAAAGTACAGTTCTCCTCCCTCAGCAAACAGGCTTACTGATGCGTTTACTTGCCGGAAATTGGCCATGTTTTGTGGTGCATCCGGGATGGAAATAGGCTGATTGGTATAGACCAAATCGTCTGGAGCGAGAACCGTCTGGGCGACACCTGACGATAGACTGTCGCGATCTCCGCCGAAGGTACATCCAGCAAAGGAAAACAGCAGCAGTGACAGAATGAGAACAATTATGACGCCTAAGCGTTGCATCGTAATTTCACCTCATTGTATCGACCAATCCTCTCAGATATTCAAAAAGATTGTATCGTTTTATACTTTTTGCGCTTTTAATCAAACTTTTCGACCGGGTTCACGCAAAACGTCCCCTGTCTTATGTCTTAAAACCGTCCCCCTCTTGTTTGGCCCATTGTTTCGCTACTTGCAATTTCTCGGAATCTCCGTAGTTTTTTTGTGCGTGATCTATGCATTGCTGAATACCGAATGTCGTTACACCACGGTTTTCCGAAAGAAGTCGATAGATATCTTTCTCCGTAAAACAATCGTAATGACAGAGTCTATCAAACATCCATGCAAAACATTCGTAAGAATTGGAAAATCTACTCAGAATCTGCATTTGATAGAAGGCTAAGTTATGATGTCCGAGAACAGCAGCATAAGCATTCCTGTATTTTGATGGGAATTTTAGAATCATTCTGAAATTAGTGTCCGATATACTTCGATCATCTACATACCAAAGGATATCTCTTAACATATCTCGAATTTTTCGTTTCCTCTTGGCCGTTAATAATAGAGAATGTAGAATATCATAGCATAATGTTCCCTCAGCGTTTTCGATTCCATAGCAATTATTAATATATTTTCTATATTCCTGCTTTAGAAACTGGCGATCCGTCATTAGTCTGAGGCAATAGTTATTTATGTTCATTCCTTAAAGCTCTCCCACCATACTCTTGTTCCTTCTGCTATAGCCGGTAAGTTCTTTTTAACAAATGCAAAGAGGACAGGGGGTGGTTCTGTTTTTGTTTTGGTTTTGTCAAGACAGAGAACCGTCCCTTGTCTTACATATCTTCCTCAGTGCATATTATCGTTATTTTAGGAAGTAATTTATGTTGCTTTGTTGTGGATCCTCCTCCGTAGTTGCTGCAAAAGACAACATATAAGCGCGTGCTGCCGGGAAAAACAGAAAATGTAGTTTCCCCGTTGCTTGGATCTTTTGCGAAAAGTACGTTTTCACTCAAAAGCCCACTTTTCCAATCAGCGACAAATTCTCCTTGAATTTTAATGTCTTTTTGAATCTCAGTATCATTTTGAACATTAATGTAGCAGTATAGTTTCACCGTCCCATCTTCTATCTCATAACTGCTAAACCAGGAATTATCGCTTACCAGCCGTATATCTCCACTATCCTCGTCATTTGATTTGCTATTGATATAGCCACACGAAAACATCACAACACCGAGACTACATATAAGAATGGTTGATAATAGTTTCTTCATAGTAATGACGATTCCCTTCCGCTGCGCTGAAAGGCACAAACAGTATAAAACCGAATTGACAAGACAGGGGACGGTTCTGTGTCTTTTGGCTTTGGTTTTTGTCAAGACAGAGAACAGTCCCCTGTCTTATCCAAACCGCCCCCCTGTGCTTGCTGAAGAACCGCATCCCTGTGTTTCTGCCCTTACCTGATATATGGCCAAATAATGTCGTCTGCCGACCCGGTCGCCGACCATGTAGCTTCCCAAGTGCGCTCTACCCATGTTCCGTTTATTTGATCGTAGGAGATTACTGCTCCGCCACCATCTGAGTAGTAATAAACTTCGGCGTATCTTTGGCTGTACTTGAGTACCTTCCAGTCGTCAAATTTCATGATCTCTGCAATTTCTGTACTTGCCTCTCGGAAATCCTCTTTATGATTGGATGTTAATATCTCACATTTTATGACAGAGGCTCCCCAAACGCTAAAGAGGCAAACAATAATCGTACCAAGAACAATTAAGACAATCGACACTCTTTTAAGATTATTCTTTCTCATAAAGAAACCCCCTCAGATGATCATGTTTTCCCCCGGCAAATTTTCCAAAAGCATTTGGTTTTGGAGAAGTGGAGGGAGAATTTGCATTTACACCAAGATTATATAACGTGGGAGGCCTGTGGTTTTGGCTTTTGTCAAGACAGAGAACCGTCCCTTGTCTTAGTCCCTTGTCTTACAGTATCCCAGAAAGTACCAGCGCTGTCAATGCGGCTTGCTGACCGTAGGATCTGCAGGCAGGAGTCTTTGTAAGTTCAGTTTACCACAGTAGAAAACGTATGTCAATATGACGAGACAGCAAGAGTTGTAAACGATTGGTAAATATTCCGGGACAAGGCTGTGGGCTTTGCGTCCGATTCCGGGCTGGGGGTGATTTCAAAATCTCTTGTGGAAAAACAGTCTTTCCCGTGCTATAATCACAGAAAAGCAGAACTTTTTGGAAAGGAGGGCTTGGCAGATGTCTTGGGCCTATGGAATCCTGGCGCTGATCTCGCTGTGTATGGTAGGCGTATGCGTGATCACGGATAAAAAGCGGGATATCTGGCTGCTGCTGCTGTTTGTGTCGGTCTCCATCTGCAATCTGGGCTATTTTATGCTGTCGGTATCCCGCAGCCTGGGGTCGGCCCTGAATTCCAACCGCATTACCTACCTGGGCAGCGTGTTTTTGCCCTTCTTTATGCTGATGATGGTGCTGCGCTTCTGCGGCATCCGGCGCAGCAAGCTCTGGACCATTTTCCTGGTGGCCCTGGGGATCCTGATGCTGGGCATCACCACCAGCCCCGGCATCCTGCCCCTCTACTACAGCTCCGTGGCCATCGAGACCGTAGCGGGCAGCACCCGTCTGATCCGGGAATACGGCCCGCTGCATACCTTATACTATATCTACCTCATCGGCTATATGCTGACCATGATCATCCTCACCCTCTATGCCATCGCCAAGAAGAAGATAAAATCCCGCTCCCATACGGTGCTGCTGCTGTGTGCCGTGTTTTCCAGTGTGGTCATCTGGCTGATGGAGCAGTTCCTGCCCCGGGGCTTTGAGTTTCTCTCCCTGTCCTATGTTCTCGACGAGATCCTGCTCCTGGCGGTCTACCGCTCCATGCAGAAGCAAGGTTTGATGCAGCGGGACGAAAACGCACTCACCTATACCGTCAATGTGCTTCTGACGGTGTTCCTCCTGCTTTTTGCCAGCTTTTTGCGGGTGGTCACGGAGGATACCACTCCTGTGCTGTATGTGATCTCCCATATTGTGGTGCTGATGATCTACCTGGGGATCCTGATCTCCTGGGGCGTATCGGTCTATGACCGCATAATAAACCGCCACCTGCGGCGCTACCTGGTCAGCCTTGTGGCCCTGATGATGCTCTGGATGCTGCTGCGTACCCTCCGTCATGTGCCCTTTTACCATGTGTTCCCTGTGGGGCAGTGGTGCTGGTATGCTTACTATATCTCTATGATCCTCATTCCTCAGATCTGTTTCCTGGCGGCGAAGCATATTGGCCAGCCCGACTCCTACCGCCTGCCGAAGCTGTGGAACCTGATGTTTATCCCCTCGGTGGCGCTGATCATCGGAATCCTGACCAACGACCTGCACCAGTGGGCCTTCCGCTTCCACCTGGGCTATGAGATCGGCTGGGATATCTATGAACGTGGCTTTCTTTATTATGCCGCTGTGGTCTGGATCTTCGCCTGCATCGCCCTGATGATCGCAGAGGTTATCCGCCATTGCCGGATCCCCGGCGCACGCAAGACCGTGTGGCTGCCCATGGGTATGCTGGCGATCGGCGTGCTCTACAGTATTCTCTACGCCCTGAACAGCAGCATCTTCGCTTTTATTGAGATGACCGCCGCCCTGTGCTTTGTGGTGGTGGCCATCTGGGAGAGCTGTATCAAGACCGGTCTGGTACAGTCCAATACCCACTATGATGCGCTTCTGAAATACTCCGGCCTGGGGGTAGCGGTGGTAGACCGGCAGTATGCCGTCCACTACCGCTCGGAGGATGCGCTGCCTCTGGAGACGGAGCAGATCCGTGCAGCCACTACCTCGGCGATTATGCTGGAAGACGGCATTCGTGTGTCCGGCTCGGAGATCCGTGGGGGCTATACCCTGTGGCAGGAGGATCTTTCGGAGCTAATGGAGGTTTTAGAGGAGCTGAAGGAACTGCAGAAGGATCTGGAGGATGCCAATGCGGTGTCTATGCAGAATTATCGCATCAGCAAGCAGTTCCGCATCCTGGCGGAGAAGAACCGCCTCCACGATGAGCTGTACCGGCAGACCGCCCACCAGATCGATCTGCTGAACCACTGGCTGAAGCAGCTTTCCGCCGCCCAAAGTGCGGAGGAAAAACGGGAGCTGCTGCGCCGCATTGTGGTGGTGGGTGCCTATCTGAAGCGCCGGAACAACCTGATCCTGGTCAATGAACAGGACGGCATGATCCGGGAGGAGGAGCTGAAGCTGAGCCTGGAGGAGATGCTGCGCAATCTGCATTTGGCAGGCATTTCCTGCGGCTGCAGCGTGCAATTTGACCGTGACCTGCCCACAGAGGTAGCTATGGCGCTCCTGGACTTCTATGAATATGTGGTGGAGCAGGCCTTTGACGGCCTGAGCAGTCTCCTGGCCCGCTTCTTCTGCCGGGAGAGCCGCTTCTATGCCTGCATCGATGTCCTGTGCAGCCTGGATCTGACCGGGCTGCAGAAACCGGGGATCTCCGTCAGCCTCACGGACGAGAATTACTACACCATCTCCTGTATCGTCGAAGGAGGTGGCGCTGTATGATGACCTGGTTTTATCAGGCTGACTCCCTCAGCCAAAATGTGCTTCTGGTCATCAGCCAGATCACCATGATCAGCCTGGCGGCAGGCTTTATCCTGCTCTTCAAGCATAAAAGCAGCTATGGAAAACTCATCCTGATGGGCCTGATTCTCCTTGTAAACACGGGGCTCTATGTGCTGATGCAGCTGGACAGCCGCCTGACCGGCGGAGAGCAGGGCCTGAAGCTGCCGATCCCCTGGCTCATCCTTTTGGTCTTGACCTTATCCTCCCTGGGGGGCGGCATCTGGCTGCTGCTCAGCGAGACCAGAAACCGCAAAACCATCAGCCAGCGCTCCATCAAGGAGGCCTTTGACAACCTGCCCACGGCGGTCTGCTTCTTTAACCCCGCCGGATTGCCGGTATTGTGCAATCTGGCCATGCAGCGCTTCAGCTTTGCCGTCTGCGGCAAGGATGTGCAGTATCTGACAGATCTGGAAAGCCTCCTCTCTGACAGCTTTATCCCCCTGGAGGGGGTCAGAAAAGAGGGCAGCAGCTTCATTTTCCCGGAGGGAAAGACCTGGCAGCTGCGCAAGCGCAGCATCCTCCACGAAAAAGGGGAGCGCTATACCCAGTACATCGCCTCGGAGATCACCGACCTCTACAATAGCCGTGTGGCCCTGCAGCAGGAAAATGCGCAGCTGCGCAAGACCCATGCCTCCCTGAAGGAGCTCTCGGCCAATGTGGTCGCCGTGACCCGGGAGGAGGAGATCCTCAATGCCAAGATGCGTGTCCACGATGAGATGGGCCGCTGCCTGGTGGCGGCACAGAAATACCTCCGTGAGGACAGCGCAGAGCCCATCCCCGACAGCCTGGCCCTGTCCTGGCAACGGGCGGTGGCTACCCTGAAGTACAGCAACGAGACTCCGGACGAGGATATGCTCCTGCAGATCCGCAAGACCTGCGACTTTGTGAAGCTGGCCTTTGTCCAGCGGGGAGCGCTCCCCAGGCAGGAGGCAGCGGCCTATCTGCTCACCTGCGCCGTCCGGGAGTGCGTGACCAATGCGGTGCGCTATGCCGGAGCCACGGAGCTGTATGCCGACTTCTCCGAGAATGAGCGAGAGGCTACGGTATCCATCACCAACAACGGAAAAGCCCCCGAGGGGGAAATTCGGGAGGGCGGCGGTCTTTCCACCCTGCGCCGCCGTGTGGAACGGGCGGGAGGCACCATGACCGTGGCTTCTGCACCCATCTTCCGCCTGACCGTTACCGTACCAAAAGAAAAGGAGGGCATCCTATGACCCATGTGCTGATCGTAGAGGATCAGAAAATGGCCCAGGAAAATATGGAGGCCATCATCCGTGCCACGGAGCGCTACACCCTGGCCGGTATGATCCCCAACGCCGCCGATGCGGAGCTGTTCTGTATGCGCAGCGCCGTGGATCTGATCCTGATGGACGTCTGCACCGCCCGGGATGAGAACGGCATTGAAGCCTGCGCCGTGATCAAGAAGAAATTCCCCCAAATCAAGGTCATCGTAGTCACCTCCATGGCGGAGCACACCTTTATCGAGAAGGCCAAGGCGGCCAAGGCCGACAGCTTCTGGTACAAGGATGCGGGGCATACCGAGCTTCTGGCGGTGATGGATCGAACTATGGCGGGAGAGCATATCTTCCCCCAGCGCACGCCGGAGGTGCGGCTGGGTCTCAGCAGCAGCTATGAGCTGACCGCTTCCGAGCTGGACGTGCTGCGGGCCCTGATGCAGAGCACCAACGATGAAGATGCCGCCAATATGCTGGGCTGCAGCAAGTCCAATATCCGCTGGCATCTGGGCAAGATCCTGGACAAGACCGGCTACCGCTCCCGCATGGAGCTGCTCATCGCCATCGCCCAGAAGAATCTGATTATCGTCACTCCGGACAAGGATCTGGAGTAAGCAACCGCCCCTCGGGAAACCCCGAGGGGCGACTTTTTATGGGAAATCAGCACAACACTATCACTTATGATAGTGACATTCCGGGGAAAATCCGTACAATAGAGCTTGTAAGGGGCGTATTGCGCCCATTGATATCATTCCGATCAGAAAGAAGGTGAAGCTATGAGGCGAATTGTGATCAGTATGCAAAGCACCCTGTTTTGCAATGCCATCTCCGAAACCCTCCGCAGGTCGGGCAACGACTTCGACACCTATACCGTAGACGACCCCGGCAAGGTGGCAGACGACTGCAAATGGATCGCACCCTATGCACTTCTGATGGAGGTGACGGGCTATACCCCCTGGAAGCTCTGCGAGCGTATGAAGATCCGTGATGCGGTCAAGGTCCAGAATCCGAACTGCAAGATCGTCCTCATCGTAGACGAGAATGCGGAGAAGGAGGTTGCCAAGCAGGTCAAGCAGGCGAAAAAGGACGGCCTCATAGACCAGTTTATTTACGGCTCCATCTCTGCCGCCTACCTGGCAGACATTATGGACAGCCTGTGAGAGGTGGTGGGTCGCATATATGGAGTTAAAACCTGCCCAAAAAATATGCCCTATTTTATCAACAATTAAGGAGGAGATATAATGAAAAGACGTGTTTTGAGTTTTCTTCTGGCACTGGTGATGCTGCTTGGCATAGTACCTGTTATGGGCCAGGAGGCAAGTGCAGCAGCGATCCACAAGGTCTATTCCTTTGAAGGGTTGAAAAATGCCCTGGAGGACCCTGAGGCGAAAGAGGTCTATGTGATGAGGGAAATCATCTATACCTATACCTTCGATGACAGCATCAACGGTGTCCCCATTCCCGAGATCCACGTCAAGGGCGAAAAGACCCTGTATACCCAGGGCTTCCTGATCGTCTGCATCGATGAATCCAACATCAATTTAGGCAAAAATCAGAATGTCGACGGTTTGAATCGCACCCTCATCGTGGTCGAAAAGGGTGCTACGCTGATCGTGGACGCTCCGGACGGAAATACTAACTGGAATTCTGAAAATATGGATTATTATTTTAAGGAGAGCGGCATCTTCTACGGCGGCGCATTCCTGGACAAGAATCACCACTACCAAAAGATCGTCAAGCGAAACCTCTTCGATGTTTACGGAACGCTTGTTCTCAACGGAGGCAAATATATTTCCGGTGGCTGTAAATATTACGAGAATTACTATTGGCTCTGGACGACGTTCGATTATGACGCATTGTGGGGCAACACCCTTACCGTCCAAAAAGACGGCCATGCCGTTGTAAACGATGCCGAGTTGATCTCCTACGGTTGCGATGTGGATATGCGCAACATTACCGTCAACGCACAACCGGGCAGCAAGCTGGATATCAACAAGTCCAAGATCTTCGGCTCTTTAGGTGCACGACCTTTATTCGCCGCCAACAACAGTAATATCCGTATCCGCGGCGGCGAATTCTATAAGTATGACGCGGATGATATGCGTATTATGTCCTCCGAGCCATTTAAGACCAAAGAATTTGATGCCGATCCCCGCTTTGGTATTCCCGACGAGGCCTGGAAGAATGACAGTGCATACATGACCATCATCACCTATGAGACGGACGGAGACGAGAAGATCTACAGAACCACTTCGGAAAAGCAGGCACTGGATCTCTCCGCAGAGCATCCCGAGCTCCCAGTCGTATGTCTTAACTACTCTGCCTATAACCACAGCCTCTGCAGGCTGCAGTCCGATGTCGTCAACAACGGCTATCAGGTGGGTACCAAGAACCAATATGCCGACACCATTACCTATAACCCGAAGACCGGCACGGCAAGACTCTTATGGAGACATGCTCCCTTCTATGTCAGCAACCAGTACAATCCCTACCACGAGATGAAATTTGAGTGGCGGATTTGGAAGGGAAAGCCGGAGGGCGATAGATACCTCACCCCCGACTACACCTATACCACCCAGAATGACATCTTCTACATCGATCTTCAGAAAATGAAGGATATTCCCTGGTCGGATGCTCCCGTTTGGACCGTCGAGTGCTATGCCTATGAGTACCTCAACAGCGAGAAGGGAATCGGTGAATGCTTCGACTATACCGATATGGTCACGGTGAACATCGATGCTCTGAGCTTTGCCTCCCAGACCCCCAGCATGGGTGGCGAGTACACTAAGGACTACGACTATACCGTAGGTGAGAGTGCCAAGTTCGGCTTTACTGCAACGGCATTGCCTTCCACCTGGAAGAACGACGGTTATTCCATCGTCACCCATCAGGAGCTGTACAACACCAAGGGTCAGGGCCTGTATAACGGCAACAGCAGCACCATTGATCTGAAGGACTACATCAAAGAGCCCGGCGAATACCTTCTGTGGCAGTGGATCGATCTGAGGCAGAACGGCCGGTCGGTCAATACCCTGCGCAAGCTGTGGTACATCCATGCGGTCGGCACACCCAATATCCTTGAGGGCAGCGTACACTACACATCCGGTATCTACTACGAAAAACCCGTTACCATCGGCTTTAAGGGCGAGATCGCAGAGCTGCCCCTGTCGAGCCTGCACTATCAGTGGCAGAGCCTCAGCGGCAGCAGCTGGAAGGATATTTCCGGCGCAACCAGCAGCAACTATACGCCCAAGGCCGGTGACAGCAAGATCCGTGTCAAGGTCACTGCAGACGACTACGAGGGCGCTCTCTACAGCGATGCCAGAGAGGTCAGCAAAAATGACAATCTGACCATGCCCGACAGACCCACCATGACCTCTTCCCAGAAGACCGTTACCATCACCAATTATTCCGACAAGCAGGAATATGTCTACAGCACCACGCCGCTCGATGCCACCAAGTGGTCCCAGGGCACTGCCATCAGCGGCAAGACCTTTACCGTACCCAGCTACGGTACCTACTATGTCTATACCCGCTTTAAGGGAACTGACACCACCAACACCGGCCTGTATCTGAACTATGGCTGGATCACCCCCACCGAGACCGGCTCCGGCGAAACCATCCAGGCCTGGAAGCTCTACTATCCCGAGTATCCCACCAGCGGCACCTATATTTTTGTTCCTCTGGGTCAGACCGTGACGGTGGATTATGCCATCAACCCCACCAACGCAAACTATGACCTGCCCGTCCTCAAGAGCAACAATACCGCCACCGCAACCATCACCCAGGACAGCGCTGCCAAGACCATCACCATCACCGGCAAGCAGGTGGGTACTACCTACGTCTATCCCACCAAGGCCAGCGGCGGCTACAACTGGCAGGATCATCCCAACAAGTCCACCTATAACCTGTATGTCCGTGTTTACGACCCGAGCAACATGGGCTACGGCGATTTCACCGGCAATGCAGAGTATCCCGACATTACGATCAAGGTCAACGAGACCTATACGCCCGATTCTCCCGAAACGACCGGTGTCACCCTCACTCCCGAGGGAGCTGACAAGGTCTTCAAGAATTTCCGTTGGTACACAGGCGTGAGCACCATGACGGGCTTCCACTATGCGACCACTGACGGAAACGGTGTCATCTCTGTCGATCCTGTGACCGGAAAGATCACCGCACTCAAGGAAGGTCAGGCTACGGTCTACCTCTTCGCTTTGAAGGATGCGGACAAGGACAATGTTCCTTCGACCTCCTACAACCACCTCGGCTACTATGTCGTCAAGGTCGAAAAGGCTCCCGAAATTCCTGCCGAATCCATCGCATTGCACCCCGACAAGCTGAATCTGGCAGTTGGCGAGCAGTCTCTGCTTACCGCAACAGTCAATCCCTCAAACGCCAATACCTCTGACGAGGTCAGCCTTACCAGCAGCAATCCTGCTGTGGCTGAGGTCGACATATTCGGTCTTGTGACGGCAAAGGCCCCCGGCAATACCACGATCACCTTGAAGGCAGGCACGCTCACTGCCACCTGCGAGGTCACGGTCTATGCCGCAGACCACGAACACGCAGGCACTTGGATTCCCGACGGCAGCGGCCACTACCGCATCTGCACCATCTGCGGCGAGCTGGAGACCGGCAGCCACAAGTGGGGCGGCTGGGACACCGCCGCTTTGGCAGACTGTGAAAATCCCGGCATGAATCGCCATATGTGCGAGTATTGCGAGGTGCAGGAATATGTTCCGACCCCTGCCCTGGGTCATATGGAATCCGCCTGGAAGTACGACAAGGACGGCCACTGGACTTCCTGCCTCAACGAGGGCTGCGGCGAGATCCTCCATGCCAAGGAAGCCCATAGCTTCGATGAAACCTTTACCTGCACCACCTGCGGCTATGTGATGCCGGAGGAGGACCGCCCCATCGACACCTCCCTCTGCCCCAGAGATGAGACCTGCCCCATGGCGAAGTTTGATGATCTGCTCCGAAACGTCTGGTACCACGATGGTGTCCATTACTGCATCGAGCAGGGCTATATGAACGGCATGAGCGACACCACCTTCGAGCCGGATACCCAGCTGTCCCGTGCCATGGTCGTGGTGCTGCTGTACCGCATCGAGGGTTCTCCCGCTGTCAGCGGCGAATGTCCCTTCAAGGATGTGCAGCCCGGCATCTGGTACTATGATGCTGTTCTGTGGGCAACCCAGAACGGCGTGGCCAACGGCATCAGCGCCACAGAATTTGCGCCCAACGTCAGTGTCACCCGTGAGCAGACCGCTACCTTCCTCTACCGCTATGCCAACAAGATCGGCAGAGATGTGACCGGCCGTGCAGATCTGTCCCTCTTCCCCGATGCAGAGCAGATCAGCGGCTATGCTGTAGAAGCTCTGTCCTGGGCCGTTTCCGTGGGCATGATCAACGGCTCTCAGGAGGACGGTGTGACCTATCTGATGCCCAGAGGCACCACCACCCGTGCTCAGTACGCCACCATTATCTACCGTTTCCTGGAAAAGTAAGCTTTTTGGGGGCGGATGCTGCCATCCGCCCCAAGAGCCATACACCGCAAAACACCATATAAAAAGGAGAACGTTACGATGAAAAAGACGATTTCTTTGTTGCTCGCCCTGTGTATGCTCCTGTCAGTTATTCCTGTTCTGGGAATGAATGCATTGGCAGGTGGTGGCACTACATTGACGATTTTCTCTGAGGATTTTGAGAAAATGGATGACACCGGCATCCTTCGCTGGAGCTTTGTCGATGTGGATGGTCGTCAAAATGGCTGGATCTCCACGCTCGACGGCTTTAACCTCGACTATGCCAGCAACGCAATGCTTAGCTTCTCTTATATCAAAGAAAATCAGAAGGATTCCTTTGACGGAAACTTCGGCATCCAGAATCCGGACAACGAACTGATCTCCCCGGAGATCGAGATCCCCGAGGACTATAATACCACCCTGACCTTCGACGTTTTTGCTGTCAACACCCAGTATGCAGGGGAGAAGATCTCCGTTTATTTTATGGACGGCAGCAAGAGCACCGAGATCTACTCGACCCGTCTGGATTCCTCTGCATCCCGTGCGAATCCCCAGACCGTTACCGTCGATCTGTCTCAGTTTGCAGGTCAGAGCGGTATGCTTTGCTTCCGTCACCATGATACCAGCGACCAGTATATCATCGGTCTGGATAATGTGCGGGTTATGAGCAGCGAGATCGTCTATTGCGACCTGGATATCCTGGTTGTCAACGGCGGCTATGCCAATGCCGGTACGGTTACCGGTGAGGGAACCTATCCCGCGGGAACGAAAGTTACCGTTACCGCAAAGCCCAACCGTGGTTTCGGCTTCTGGAGCTGGTCCGGCGAGGGCGACTACGTGCTCACCGAAGAGCTGAGCTATACCTTTACGATCTACGAAGACACCGTCCTGATCGCAGACTTCTTCAAGGCACCCTTTGAGGATATCTGCGGCACCGATTACTATTTTGATCCCATCCTCTGGGCGGTAGACGAGGGCATCACCACCGGTACCACTCCTACCACCTTCTCCCCGGAGGACACCTGCACCCGTGCCCAGGTGGTCACCTTCCTGCACCGCAGCGTTGGCTGCCCCATGCCCATGCCGGAGAGCCCCTTCAGCGATGTGACCGGCGGCGAATACTACTATGACGCAGTTCTGTGGGCGGCCGGCTCCAAGATCACCACCGGCACCACCCCCACCACCTTCTCTCCCCATGAGGGCTGCACCCGTGCCCAGGTGGTCACCTTCCTGTGGCGTACCTTCGGCAAGCCTGCTCCTACCTCCAACAACAATCCCTTCACGGACGTGCCTGCTTCCGCATACTATTATGACGCTGTCCTCTGGGCCGTGGAAAAGGGCATCACCACCGGCACCACCGCTACCACCTTCTCTCCCGAGGCAACCTGCACCCGTGGCCAGATCGTCACCTTCCTCTACCGTGCTGCCCATATGCCCGAGGACGACAGCCCTGCCCTGGAGATCGTCTACCAGTACCCCAGCTATATGGAGCACCCCGGCCAGCTGGCCGAGTTCTGGGTCGTGGTCGGCGGCGGCACCGAGCCCTACACCTACGAGTGGCAGTACATCTGCGATGACACAGAGGAGTACATCCCTCTGACAGACATCGGCTGGGCCTACGGCGCCGATACGGACAGACTCTCCTTCTATGTGGATGTCAGCGACTATTCTTCGCATATGTACTACCGCTGCAAGGTCACCGACAGCAAGGGCAAGACCGTTTACTCTGAGCCCGTCTGCATTTTTGAGCCTCTGCGCATCACCCAGCATCCCCAGGATGTCTACTGCAACGATGGTGACACGGTGGAGTTCTTTGTAGCGGCTTCCGGCGGCACCAAGCCCTATACCTATCAGTGGCAGTATGCTTATGGTGACGACACCGGCGCATGGAGCACGTTCACGGATGAAAGCTGGGCAGAAAACTACTTTACCGATACCCTGACCCTCTATGTTTCCGCAGAGGATTTTGCCTATCACTACAGATACCGCTGTGTCATTACCGATGCGGAGGGCGATGAAGTTACCTGTTTTGAAGCATATCCCCTGGAGGCCATGGGCTGATTCATAGTTTATAGGAGGAATTCATATGAAAAAGACAATTTCCCTGCTTCTGGTATTCTGCTTCCTGGTTGCCCTGCTTCCGGCAGTGGGTCTGACCGCTTCCGCCGGCGGAGATGAGGCAGGTGTGCTCCGCGAACTGTACTTCTGCGGCTTCGAGACGCAGGCAGAATTCGACCAGTGGACCAATCTGGACTATGACGGAAAGGCCAATGGTTGGATTCGCCAGACCGGCTCCGCCATTGCCCCCGAGGGGGAGGGCTTTGCAGCCAGCTACTCTTTTATTAATGGCAGTGACGGAAGATTTGACGGCAATACCGGTGCGCAGAGCCCCGATAACTGGCTGGTCTCTCCCAAGCTGCAGTTGCCCGAATCTGATGACATCACCCTGACTTTTGAGGTCTTTACCCTGTACACCGGCGCTCCTGCTGAAAAGTATGCCGTTATGATCCACCCCACCGACGGCAATCTGCATATTGTCCACGGCGAAGTGCTTACAGCTGCTGACGGCTATGCCAATTCCAAGAGTGTATCCGCAGATATCAGCAGCTTTGCCGGACAGGAAGTAGAGATTATCCTGCGTCACTTTGACTGCACCGACCAGCTTGCGATTGGTATGGACTGCATCGGCATCTCCTATGTAGATACCGCCAACACCGAGATCGAGACGATGGGCGTTACAGTACAAGAACCCAAGGCAGGCGAAGAGATCCTGCATACGGGTATCGCTACCACCGAGGGCTACTATGTAGCCGACGTCTCCTGGGATCCTGTGGAGCAGTATTTTACCGCCGGTAAGAGCTACACAGCAACTGTGACCCTGGAGGCGAAAGAGGGTTATTTCTTCCCCCACAGAGACTCCACCCGTCCCACCATCAACGGCAATGAGGCGCATCTCCTGTCCCACAGCGCAGATCAGATCAAGTTCACTTACACCTTCCCCGAGGTGGCTGCAGCGCTTCCTGCCTTCCTGGAGGTCAGCTATAACTACGATGAAGTCGATATCGTCATTGGCGAGCCTGTCCTGATGGAAGCCACCTGCACCAATCTGCCCGCCGCTGCAGAGGACATTACTTATCAGTGGTATGCAACCGATGACCCCAGGCTCTTGGGCGAAGCGCTCTACGGCGCAACCGGCAAGTCCCTCGGCTTCTCCGGTGATGTTGTGGGCACGATATATTTCCACTGCCGGATCTCCTGCAACGTGGGCGGCGTGGTCATCAGCACCAACCCCGAGGAGTTCGCTACCCTTAAGGTCAACATTTCTGCAGGCGGCAGACCCTCTATGTTCTTCGACGATGTCACCACAGCCGACTGGTTCTACGGCGATGTGGAGTATGTCTACTACAACGGCCTGATGAACGGCACCTCTACCACAACCTTCTCTCCCCAGCTCTCCACCACCCGTGGCATGATCGTTACCATTTTGTACCGTCTGGAAGGCTCTCCCGAGGTTACCGGCACTTGCCCCTTCAGCGATGTGCCTGCAGGCACCTACTATGAAGCGCCCATCACCTGGGCCGCTGAGAATGAGATCGTCAACGGCATGGGTGACGGCACCTTTGCCCCCGAGAGCAACATCACCAGAGAGCAGCTGGCTGCCATCTTCTTCCGCTATGCCAAGTACAAGGGCATCTATGATGAGGATGACTGCGTGATGACCGGCGGCTTCAAGGATCAGGATGCCGTCTCCCCCTGGGCTTATGAGGCAATGAGCTGGGCCATCGGCGTAGGTCTGATCGGCGGCAGCAATGAGTCTGACGGTCTGTATCTGCTGCCCCAGGGCAACGCACTGCGCTGCCAGGTGGCTGCGATCCTTCACCGTTTCTGTAATTATTTCTTTGACTAAAGGAGGTAAATATGGGATTCTTTGGTAAGTTATTTGAGAAAAAGGTCTGCTCCGTCTGCGACGGCGAGATCGGCCTTTTGGGCAACCGCAAATTAGAGGACGGCAATCTCTGCAAAGAGTGCGCCAAGAAGCTCTCCCGCTGGTTTGACGACCGCCGTCACTCCACTGTGGAGCAGATCAAGGCGCAGCTGGAATACCGTGAGGCCAACAAGGAGAAGGTGGCTGCCTTCTGCGTAACCCGCAGCTTCGGCGAAAGCACCAAGGTTCTCCTGGACGAGGATGCCGGTCTGTTTATGGTGACCGCCGAGTCCTCTCCCCAGCGCTTGGCAGAGGAGAACCCCGATGTACTGGCCTTCTCCGATGTCACCGGCTGTGATCTGGATATTGACGAAAATCGCGAGGAGCTGAAGATTGACGGAAAAGACGGCCAGAAGGTGAGCTATAATCCTCCCCGCTACCGCTATGATTACGATTTCTATGTCAAGATCTATGTCCGCAATCCCTTCTTTGACGATATGCGCTTAAAGCTGAACAGAAATCCCGTGTGCATCGAGCATCAGCAGAGCAAAATGCTTCTGGGTGCCCAGAGGTTCTCTCCCGAGCGGGATATGGAATACCGCCAGTACAAGCAGATGGGCGAAGAGCTGCAGAATTGTCTGATGAATGCCCGTCAGGAGCAGCGGGAAGAGGCTGCGGCAGCTGCCGCCCCCAAGGCTGCAGTCACCTGCCCCTACTGTGGCGCCACCTCCATCCCCGATGCCAATGGCTGCTGCGAATACTGCGGCGGCGCAGTGAATTAAGAAGTGGACTTGTGAATCGTCCCGGCAGCCCATATGCCATATCCCTGCATTCGTGCAGTTTATATGGACGCAGTGTGTAACAGGGCATACTGCGAAATCCACAGTTTTCGTAAAGGAGTAATCATGATGAAGAAGTTTTTAGCAATTCTTTTGGTTCTGACCATGGCTCTGTGCCTGTTCGCCTGCGGCGGCGAGGAGACCGAGACCCCCGATAACAACGACAAAGAGAACGTTGGCGGCGAAGAAAACAACGATGGCGGCAACGCCGAAGTCAAGGGCGAAACCTATAGCACCGGCAGCTTCAGCGCTCTGGTTCCCGAAGGCTGGAAGGCTTTCCCCGTTACTGATTTTTGGTCCGATGACGCCGATGCCAAGGATCCCGATGCCCTGCAGATCGTCAAGGGCGGCGAGACCGATTGGGATCTGTTCACCAAGCCCTACATCGAGTTCGACTACCATGGCCCCAGCGAATCCATGATGACCCCCTCCTCCGAGTGGTATGACAACGCCACCGATCTGGAGCCCATCACCGCCGGCAAGTACACCTGGAACGGCTTCTCCGCCACCAGCATGGATGTCCCCATGGTCATTCTGTGGGCAGAGGACGGCGACCATCAGTACCAGGCTACCATCTGGACCGATCAGGGCGACGGCACCATCAGCATCACCGACGCTGATGTTCTGGCAATTCTGGCCAGCGTAGCTCCCGCTGCTTAAGTCATTCCTGCGATCCTGCGCATTGCCCCTGTTCAATACGCCATGGGCCGCCGCTTTGGCGGCGGCCCGGTTTGCTATCACCACGAGGCGTGCCCAATGGGAAGCAAGGGTTTCCATTGGGGACGTCCCGTGAAATAACCTGTCAGGAGGAATACACGATGTCATTTTTTGATTCCCTGAAGAACCGAGCTGCACAGTCTGCCTCCGGAAACGGAAGCCTCTCTGTTACCCTGTCTGAGATTCCCGTCAGCCTTGCGCAACTTCAGGCCATGCCTGAGGCTGCCCTTACCCGCCCCGAGGATACCGCCGCCCTGGTCATTGCCGCCCTGTGCGTCTATCCTGCCAACAAGGAAGCCGCCCTGGAGATGCTCACCTTCCTCCACGGCCCCAAGGGTCTTTCTGCTTACGACAAGCAGTTTATTGCCGACCGCTTCCGTGACAAGGACTATGTGCCCCGTTCCTATTTCCGTGGAGCGACACCGGAGAACAACTACGAGCCCACCAAGCCCTATACCCTGGACTTCTTTGAAAACCCCTACAGCCGGGATCAGCTGAAGGACGGCTATCTGACCCTGCATATCCGCTCCGGCGGTGCCGATTCTCCCCGTCAGATCAAGCTGAGAACCAAGCCCTCCACGGGCCAGTGGTTCCTGTGGGAGCAGTTCCTGCTCTCTGACATCCGTAAGCCCGTCAGCCAGGATCCCTGGGCATAAGAGAAAGGATGAGAACTATGAAGAACTTACTCTGCCTTCTTTTGGCAGCAGTTATGTGCGCTTCCCTGCTGGCAGGCTGCGACCGCATGATCGATATTGATCCCCCTCCCAGAACTGAGCCGGAGGAGAGCACCACCGAGTCCACCGCTCCTTCTACCACCGAAGAACCCTCCACGGAAGAACCTTCCACCGAAGAACCCTCCACGGAGCCGCCGGTGGACTGGATGGTAGCCTTGCAGCAGCAGCTTCATGACGAGGGCTGCCTTGCGGCCGTTGCCTACCTGGGCAGCTGTGAAGGGAACTTTATGGAAATTCAGGCTTATCTGGAAAACAGCGGCCTTACCGAAGCCCTGCCCATCCTTCAGGAGCTGAGCTCCGAGAGCTTCATCGAGGCAGAGGGCCTGGAGCTGTACTTCGTCCTGACCCGGGATGACGTAGGTCTTACCGTTTACCGTCAGGGCATGGACGAGGACACCTATGCGCTGACCTGGGAGGAGTCCCTCTATGTGGGCTATGAGCCTGTCCCCCTGCTGCTCCGCGGCAATGTCAGCGACATCATCCCCAATCTGGGCCTCTTTGTCGAGGGCCAGGGCGGCGAGACTCTGGACTACAGCCCCTGCCTCAGCCTGGAGGATGGCCGCCTGGAGGAGGCCCGCCTCATTTTGGATCTGACACCCTATGACAGCATCCCCGGCGGCGTTTACGTTCCCGAGGACTCCTGGCAGAGTAACTGCGTCGGTTCCTGGTACGGTCAGGCCACCACCGCCGAGGGCGAAGAGGTTCTTTTGGAGCTGGTTTTGAATTATGACGGCTCTGCCGCCTATGGCTATGGTCCCCGGGGCGAGGAGTTCTATGAGTTCTTCGAGGGCAGCTGGTGGTTCGAGGACGAGGATACCTTCTGCCTCTCCCTCTATGGCGGCAATCTCTACGATGCCGAGCTTCAGTACGAGTTCTACGGCGAGTTCCTCTGGGACTATGTCTTCCACAATTTTGCCCTGACCCACATTAGCGGCTATAGCCTGATCTACGGCCTGGATGAGGAAATCTGGTTTACCTCCTCCAGCCACTATGCCCTGGTGGGCCTGTGGACGACGAGCCAGTATGATTTCGCTACCGATTCCTATCTCTACCAGGATCTGGAGCTGCTGGAGGACGGCACCTGCTACTACCTGACCCACAACGGCGAGGGAGTCACCTACTCCGCCTACGGCGGCGCCTGGGAGGAAAACGGCGGCGAACTATCCCTGGATCTGGAGATGTACAGCGGCAACTACTACGAGGAGTCCATCACCCAGACCCTGGCAGGTACCTATCATGCCGTCATCGATGCCGATGGCTGGCTCACGCTGCACCTTCTGGACGGCGATGCCATGACCCAGTATATGGAGGACTGCGGCTTAGACTTCTTTGAGCCCTCCGTCTCCTACGGTTGATCCCCGGCAGCGCTCAGGGCAGCATCGGAGATCGACACTCTTTGGATAAAAAAAGCACCGCAAGCGGGAGCTGTAGGGCTCCGCTTGCGGTGCTTGCTTTAGGTTGCTGTGATGACGGGGGCGTATTTGTAGATGGTCTCGTGACCGGAGCTGTTCTCGGCGTAGAAGGCGGTGGAAGAATAATACTGAGCTCCGGGCACGGCCTTGGTATAGGTCGGGTTAAAGGTATAGGTCGTAACATTGGTGCCGTAAAGGAAGGAGCAGGTGTAGCTGTTATATGTATAAACCGGAGAATAGCTTGTGGCATTGGGAAGCTTTTCATAGATCACGACGCTGCTGACCCCCAGCTTGGTCATGTAGCCCGTAGCCCAAGCTTTTGCATAGACGTACAATTTGCCGTTTCCAAGGGGTGCCAAATCCCAATTTAGCAGGGAAAAATACGCACTGGATCGACCCTGCTGGGGGAATTCCTCCACCTCCATGGCGCTCACCGAGCCTGCGAAGCTTGCAAGGATGGCTACGATCATCAAAAGGGAAAGGATTCTTCTGCACATTGCTTTCATTGGTAGTTCCTCCTTAATATAATGAGTCCACCATCTGTTTTGCCTCTTCTACGGAGAAGTCGCCCCAAATGAAACAGGAGACATTTTCCACAAACCAAACAATGCTGGTCTGCCCCAGATTTTGGAAAATGTAGAAGGAGGTTCCGTCTGCTTTGTAGAGCTGAAGCTCGCCCTCGTTGACCTGGCACTCCGCCCGGGGCATTTGATCCGCTGTTTCATAAAAGTGGTAAGAAAAACCTACCGTGCCTTTTTCGCACAGGTATGTGGCATCAATATAAAATCCATAGATATCCTTCCCCGTGCAAACGGAGGAGGCGGTAGCATCCATGGGATTTTCCTTGGGGACCAGGGGCAGCTCGGAGTACAGGCTGAGGATATTGTACAGATCTTCAAAGGCATGGGGCTCTCCCTGGGGCTTCTCCGCCGGGGCAAAGACCACAGAGCCCTTTCCCAGGCGCATCACAACATGGAGAACATTGGAGCCGAAGGCACCGACAATACCGCAAAACAGCGCTGCAACCACGGCCGCAGCCGCTATGCCACGGAGGAAACGGATCATGGGCTTTTTCTTGGGCTTTTCCGGGGAAGAGGTGGAGATTGGTGGAGACTCAGGCACGATGTCTGCTTCTGCTTCAGATCTCAGTTCGCAATAGCTCTCCCAAAAATCCTCCCGCTCAGCCAGGATATCCTCCCGGGTCAGGCCGTAAGGATTCTCGCTCTTCTGCTGCATCACCTCCAGAATTCCTTGGATGTAGGCATCCTTTTGCGCAAACTCGGGCAGCTCAGATACCTGCAGCAGAAGTGCATTCAGCTCATCCAAATTCATGCCCAGTAAGCGCTCTTTTTCTTTTGCGGAACGGTGATCTAAAACTTGTTCTGACATATCTGTGCCCTCCTCTGCTAATAATATCGAGCCTTATACCAAGAAATTCACAACTTTTTTCTTTAATCGAGATATTTTTTTAATTTTTCCCGAATTCGTCGCAGCCGCATGGATAATGCGGAGCGTTTCAGCCCCATCTCCCGGCAGAGATCCGCAGGCCGCTCCCCATTGAGGTAGATCCGCTGCATCAGCTCCTGCTCCTCCGGTGTCAGGTGCTGCGCCAGGAGCAGGCGGAAGTCTACCTCCGCAAGTCCGTCCTCCTCTGCCCCCGGCTGCGCTGCCTCCAGCCGCTGCCGCAGACCATAGAGCCGCAGCTCCTCCCGGATCAGATCCGAAAGCTTGTTCCGCAGCACCCGGAAAAGCCAGGCATTTACCCAGGCCATTTCCCGGAGCGATTCCACCCTCTGCCAGGCTGCGCTGAAGGTCAGCTGTACGCCATCGTGGGCCAGCTCCTCCGTCAGGCCGCCGGTGATGCCGAGGTTCTTCAGATACCAGCAAGCATGGTTGTATAAGAGAGGGTATTGCTCAGCATACAGCTGATTAAACCAGTCTCTGTTTGTTCTGTCTTGCTCTGTCATAGGCTACCTCGGTATTCCAGCATTTTCTGTCAGAAAAAACGTCAATTCTTCTTCATTCTAAAGCCTGCCGCCCTTTTCGTCAAGAAAAAAGAATTATTTTTCCGGAATTGAAAAAAAGAGTGAATTCTTATCGGACAATTCCGATATAAGGGATGGAGAATGCGAAAATCACCAAAGTGCGAAGGATTGGTTTTCTGCTGTTCTTACCCGGCCTCCGGCGGTGGCTGAGGTTGGGGCAATTTCCTCACCTCTGCCGGAGGCCACTTTTCCCAAGGGAGACGGGGTATGCTCCTGTCCCGCCTTTTTCGCAAAAGACCCTCTCTGCAGCAAAATGCACTCCCTTTTTCGGGAGTGCATTTTGTGCTGTTCTGGGTACAGCCCACGGATCACGGTCTTTTTTGGATCACCATGCCCACAAAGCAGCTGTGTGGCCGGATGATCTTTTCCCAGCAGGCGGCATCACTTTGGGCAAATTCGTTGTCTGTGGCCAGCCAATCCTGCCAGGCGGCTTCGAAGCAGCTTAGCTCCTCCACCTTGACTGTCTTGATCTCCGGGCTGCTGCCCAAAAGGTCTCGCCACTGCCCCGGGCTGTGGAACAGAGCGGCCTCTTTTCCCAGCCAGGGGGAGAGTAGCGCCATGGTTTCCCGGTCAAAGGCATCCCGGATCCCCGGAACGCCAATGAGTGCTACGCCGCCGGGTTTCAGGAAGGGAAGGAGCTTTCGCTGAAAATAGCCCTCCGATCCGGCAAAATAGTGGTAGGCATCGATGCTGACAATGGCATCAAAGCGCTCCTGGTCAAAACGGAGCCGGTCGGCATTCTCGTGGACGGGCGTAACTTTCTCCCCCACGCCCCAGGCGGCAAAACGGGCGGCATTTTCCGCACCGCTGACCCAGAGATCGTTGGCCAAAACCCTTGCGCCGGTCTCGTGGCAGAGGGCAAAGCTGGTCAAGCCCTTGCCGCAGCCCAGATCCAAAATCAGGCTGTCTTCATTCAAGGCAAGAGGGCTTTGATCCAGTAGCTCCTTCAAAATCCGCAGACTGTTAGGCCCCATAAGATACTCTGCCGTAAAGTACGGACGATAAAATTCCAGGTTCATAGACTTTACTCCTCACTCTGCACGGAAATCGTGATAATCAATGGGGTGATCTTTTTTCATACATCTCTGAAAACGCTCATAAAAACCTCTGTAAGCTTTGGACTTCTTCTGCGGTGAGGCTTCTCAGCCGGACTGCATCTGCGTTATCTTCCGAATTTCCTCCACCATCTCGCTGATGATCCCGGAGATGTTTTCTCTGTACAGACCGTCAAATAATCTGTGAAGATTTACGTCAAAATTCCGGGGCAAAAGCTTACATTCCTGAGAGCAAATGCTTTGCATTCTCTTTTCGCCGGGGTGCGTCATCTCATTCAGGGCAAAAATGATATCAAAATAGCTTGCCAGGAATTCCGTAACCCTGTGATTGACGCTGACGAGGTCGCCTCTCTTTTCTGCCTTCCTGATCTGCAGATCAAAAGAGGGCAGCATTCCGCTGAGGAGCTTCAGATTGTTGGAAATGATATTCTGTTTCAGCTTTTGTGGGTATGGAATTCGGTATTTTTCCTGCAAGGCCCGGAGCGTTCCCCTTGGATCCAGCACGATTTTGGAGGTGATGAGATTATGCCACATACATGTGGTATAGCCATTCCACGGCACACAGTCCAGAACAACAGAGGACACCATGGCTTCAAAATCCTGCATCGTTCTGTAAATGATGTCCATATCAATGCCGTCGTTTAGGGTAACATCGTCCTCTAACTCCCAGAAGGTGTTTCCGATCTCCATATACTTGCAGTATTTCTCCAGAATACCCCTGCGCTCCGTCTCGGGAATACTGCCTGTGATGTACACATAAACATCGTAATCAGAGGTTTCGTCACAGCGCCCGGTGGCTCTGGAACCCCCAAGAGCAATGGCCTCAACCTGCGGAAGCCCCCCGATTTCTTCAAATAAGCGATTTACATCAACCTTCATTTTGACAACCTCCTTTATGGAATCCTTCTCAATATGCATCATAGTGGATCAGCAGCTCATAGTCTTTTTGCTCCTCCTGCAGGCGCTTCTGCAGGCGGAGGGTGTAGTCCTCCCGATGGCCGTAGAGGCTGTAGGGCAGGGCCATGTCAAAGATCAGCTTCTTGCAGCCCTCCTGGGTGACGATGCGCAGGTCGTGGATGCTGATATGCTCGTCCAGCGCCGTCACCTCCTGCTGCACCCAGCGGCGCAGCTCCTGCAGCTCCGGGCTGTCCGTGAGGACGGGGTCATAGTGGATCAGCAGCTGCACATGGTAGAGGGCAAAGGCCTCCCGTTCCAGCTCGTCAATGATCTCGTGGCAGTCCATGGGGGATTCCGAGGCGGAGAACTCCACATGGATGGAGGCATAGCTTCTGCCGTGGCCGTAGTCGTGGTAGAGGAAATCGTGGCAGCCCAGCACCTTCTCCCTGGAGGAGATCAGGCGGATCAGGCGGCGCTCCAGGCGGCCGTCAGCAGGCTGGCCCAGCAGCACCGAGGCGGTATCCCCAATGGAGCTGATGCCCGACCAGAGGATAAAGAGAGCCACCCCCAGACCCAGCCAGCCGTCAATATCCAGGCCGAAGAGCAGGCTTACACCGCCGCCCAGCAGCACCGCCAGGGTGGCGAAAACGTCATTGCGGCTGTCCTTTGCTGCGGCCTGTAAGGTCTCGGAGCGGATGGCTCTGCCCAGAGAGCCGTAAAACCAGGCCATAAACAGCTTTACCCCGGCGCAGAGCAGCAGAAGCAGCAGCGCCAGCAGATCCATCTCCACCGCTCCCGGCCGGAGGATCTTCTCCACGGAGCTTTTCAGCAGCTCAATGCCTGCCAGCAGGATCACCACGCTCACCGCCAGACCGGAGAGATACTCGTAGCGGGCGTGGCCGAAGGGATGCTCCCGATCCGCCGGACGGCGGGCCAGATAGAAGCCCAGGAAGGTGATCACCGAGGCGGCGGCATCGGTGAGGTTGTTGATGCCGTCGGCGGTGATGGCCAGGGAATGGGTCAGAAGACCCATGGTCAGCTTCACCCCGAAGAGCAGCAGATTCAGCAAAATCCCAACAAAGCCTGCCCGTCTGCCGATCCGTGCATGGCCGGAGGGGGAGTCGGGAGCTTCGCCCTTTTTGGTACACAGGCGCAGGAAAAAGTCTGTCATAATCATCGCCCTCGTTATGAGAAATGAAAAGGCCCACGGCGGCAGCGGCGCTGTCCCATGGGTTTTTCTTTTGCCCAATTATACCACAAGGCCGCTTTTCTTGTCAATACAGGCTCAATCCCACCTTTTCAAACGGCGAAATTTATGCTATACTGTTAAAAATAAAGGAGGCTTATGCTTATGGCATTTCTTGTATGGCTGGAATCCATCCGCAATCCCGTTCTGGATGCGGTGATGTCCTTTTTCACCCTCTTTGGCGAGGAGCTCGTCTTTATGCTGCTGGCGCTGACGGTGTTCTGGTGCGTCAACAAAAAAGAGGGCTATTATCTGCTGTTTTTAGGCTTCTTCGGCACGGTTTTGAACCAGTTTCTGAAAATCCTCTGCCGCATTCCCCGTCCCTGGGTGCAGAATCCCAAGCTGACGGTGGTGGGCGATAGCAAGGTCACCGCCACGGGCTATTCCTTCCCCTCGGGGCACACCCAGAATGTGACGGGCACCCTGGGCGGCATTGCCCGCTGGCATCAAAAGACCTGGCTGCGTGTGGCCTGCGTGGTGACCTTGCTGCTGACGGCCTTCTCCCGGATGTATCTGGGTGTCCATACGCCTCTGGATGTGGGGGTGTCCCTGGCCATCGGAGGGGTGCTGGTCTTTGTCTTCTATCCCCTGATCCAAAAAATCTGCCAAAAGCCCAATGGAATGTACCTGCTTTTGGGTGTCATGGTGCTGGTGGCCGTGGCCTTTGCCCTCTATGCCAATCTCAATACCTTCCCGGCAGATGTAGACCCCGATAATCTCTACTCCGCCAAGAAGAACAGCTTCTCTCTCCTGGGCGCTCTGCTGGGCTTCTGCGCCGGTTATCCCATAGAGCAGAAGTATATCCGCTTCCCCGAGAAGGCCAGATTCTGGCAGCAGCTCATTAAGATCATCGGCGGCCTGGCCGGTCTTATGGCCATCAAGGAAGGGCTGAAGCTGCTCTTCAATGCCGTAGGTCTGACCCATGTGAGCCTCAATGCCCCCCGTTATTTTGCCATGGTCTTCTTCGCCGCCGCCATCTGGCCCCTGATCTTCACCAAGCTGTTCCGTTTCGGAAAAGGAGAGACAACATGAAGGATGTAAAAGTCAAGCTTTTAAAACCCGGGGCAAAAATGCCCGTTTACGGCACGGAATTCTCCGCCGGAGCAGATCTCTGCGCCTGCCTGGAGCAAGCCGTGACCTTGGAGCCGGGGGAGACCCGTCTGATCTCCATCGGCATCAGCATGGAGATCCCCGTGGGCTATGCGGGCTTCGTCTTTGCCCGCAGCGGCCTTGCCACCAAGCGGCACTTAGCCCCTGCCAATAAAGTTGGCGTTATCGACAGCGACTACCGGGGCGAATTCTTCGTCCCCCTGCGAAATCACGGCCCCATCCCCCAGACCATTGAGCCCGGCGAACGCATTGCCCAGATGATCCTGATGCCTTACCTGGCTGCCAACTTCTTAGAGGCGGAGAGCCTGTCCGACACCCTCCGGGGCGAGGGCGGCTTCGGCTCTACAGGTACGAAATAATGGGCGGCTTCTTACCCCTGTGCCGCAGGGATATGGAGCGGCTGGGCTGGGATGCGCCGGATTTTGTCTATGTGATCGGAGATGCCTATGTGGATCACCCCTCCTTCGGTCATGCCATCATCAGCCGTGTGCTGGAGAACGCCGGCTATAAGGTGGCCATCATCTCCCAGCCCGATTGGAAAAAGCCCGAGAGCATTCGGGAGTACGGCCTGCCCCGGCTGGGCTTCCTGGTCAGCGGCGGCAATATGGACTCCATGGTCAACCACTATTCCGTCACCAAGCATCGCCGCAAGACCGATGCCTATACCCCCGGCGGCATCATGGGCAAGCGCCCGGACTATGCCACCGTGGTCTATTCCAACCTGATCCGCCAGAGCTACCCCAAGGCCCCCATCATCATCGGCGGCATTGAGGCCAGCCTGCGGCGGCTGAGCCACTACGACTACTGGTCGGACAGCCTGAAGCGCTCCATTCTGCTGGATGCCCAGGCGGATCTGCTGCTCTACGGCATGGGCGAGAAGAGCATCGTAGAGGTGGCCGATGCCCTGAACAGCGGCCTGAACATCAAGGATCTGGTCTTTATCCGTGGCACAGCCTATGTGACCGCCCAGCCCGATCTTACAGAGGGCATTACGCTGCCCTCCTATGAGGAGCTGTGCCAAAGCAAAAAACGCTATGCCGAGAGCTTCTACATTCAATACTGCAATACCGACCCCTACTGCGCCAAGAAGCTTATCGAGCCCAGCGGCAGGACCTTTGTGGTGCAGAATCCGCCCCAGTTCCCCCTGACCACCCGGGAGATGGATGCCGTCTATGCCCTGCCCTATGAAAACACCTGGCATCCCAGCTACGAGAAGCAGGGCGGTGTGCCCGCCATTTCCGAGGTGCAGTTCTCTCTGGTTTCCAACCGTGGCTGCTTCGGCGGCTGTAATTTCTGCGCCCTGACCTTCCACCAGGGCAGGATCATCCAGACCCGCAGCCACGACTCTCTGGTTCAGGAGGCGGAACGTCTGACCCGGCACCCGGACTTCAAGGGCTATATCCATGATGTGGGCGGCCCTACCGCCAACTTCCGCCAGCCGGCCTGCCAGAAGCAGGAGAAGCACGGTGTCTGCCCCACCAAGCAGTGCCTTTTCCCCACGCCCTGTAAAAATCTCCGGGCGGATCACTCGGACTATGTGGACTTGCTCCGCAAGCTCCGAGCCCTGCCCAAGGTCAAGAAGGTCTTTATCCGCAGCGGCATCCGCTTTGACTACCTGCTGGCCGACGAGGATCCTACCTTCTTCAAGGAGCTGGTGGAGCATCACATCTCCGGCCAGCTGAAGGTGGCGCCGGAGCATGTGGCAGACGAGGTGCTGCAGTACATGGGCAAGCCCCGTCATGCGGTGTATACCAAGTTCTGCCGCAAGTATGAGAAATATAATGAGCAGCTGGGGAAGAAGCAGTTCTTAGTGCCCTATCTCATGAGCTCCCACCCCGGCTCTACCTTAAAGGAGGCCATCGCCCTGGCAGAGTATGCCCGGGATATGGGCTATATGCCGGAGCAGGTGCAGGATTTCTACCCCACCCCCTCCACCCTCTCCACAGTGATGTACTATACCGGCCTGGATCCCCGTACCATGAAGAAGGTCTATGTGCCCACCGATCCCCACGAGAAGGCCATGCAGCGGGCCCTGATCCAGTACCGTAACCCCAAGAATTACCATCTGGTAAAGGAAGCACTGGAGAAAGCAGGCCGCACGGATCTCATCGGCTTTGACAAGCACTGCCTGATCCGCCCCCGAAAGGGCGAGGTGTTCATCAAGCCCGTCCCCAAGGCGCAGCCCAGGAAGCCCGAGAAGAAGGCGACCCCGCCCAAGGGAAAAAAGCCCCAGCTGCCTGCAAAGCCTGCGAAAAAATCCGCTCCCAAGCCGCCCTCTCCCCAGGCCATGGCCCAGGCAGAGCGCTACCTGAAGAAGCGGAAGAAATGAAGCATAAAAACCCAAGGCTACCCGTTTTCGGGTAGCCTTGGTTATTTGTTTAGGACTCTACCAGCTGGCAGAAGCGGTCGATCTGGTCTGCAATGGTCTGCAGAGCGCCTCGCCAGAAGTTCTTGTCGGTCAGGTCAATGCCGGCCACCTTGGCGGTGTCCTCGGCGCTTGCCACAGAGGTGGTGTGCAGCAGCTCCTTGTACTTGGGCACAAAGGCTGCGCCCTCCTGCTCATAGCGGGCATACAGGCCCCGGGCAAAGAGACCGCCAAAGGCATAGGGGAAGTTATAGAAGGTGGGGCCGTAGTAGTGGCTCTTGCAGATCCACATATAGGGATGCAGGCAGCTGTGATCCAGGCCGTCGCCATAGGACTCCTTCTGCGCCCGGAGCATATATTCGCAGAGGGTGTCCGCATTCATGAATTTGCTGCTGCGGTTCTCAAAGACCATGGCCTCAAAGCGGAACCGGGAGTAGATGTCGCAGATGATCTGGGTGGCATCCTGGAGCTGGGACTCGATGAGCGCCAGCTGCTCCTCCTTGTCGGTAGCGCTGCGGATGGCGGCGTTCATGACCACGCACTCATTAAAGGTAGAGGCGGTCTCTGCCACGGGCATGGAGTAGCCCATATTCAGGGGACGGTGTCCCTCCAGGCACTCATTGTGGAAGGCATGACCCAGCTCGTGAGCCAGGGTGACCACATCGGTGAACATCCCGTCAAAATTGGTCAGGATGCGGCTCTGGTTCAGCTTGCGGATGCCGGAGCAGAAAGCGCCGCCCCGCTTGCCGTCTCTGGGGTAGAAGTCGATCCAGGCTTCGTCAAAGGCACGCTTGACCATGTCCGTCAGCTGGCTGTCAAAGGTGGAGAACTGCTTGACCAGATAATCCCTGGCATCCTCGGCGGTAAATACAGAGGAGGTCTTGCCCATGGGGGCGAAGAGGTCGTACCAGGGCAGGCCGTTTTCATGACCCAGAGCCTTGGCCTTGGCCTTCAGATACTGCCAGAACTTGGGGGAGTATTCGTCCATGGCGCTGAGCATGGCATCCAGAGTCTCCTTCTGGATCTCGGAGTGCTTCAGGGTGCGCATCAGGGGGGATTCGTAGCCACGGAGCTGGCAGTCGGAGATGGTCTCTAACTTAATGGCGTTGAGGGCATGGGCCACGGGCTCCTTAATGGCCTCGTAGCAGGCCAGCTCTGCCTCATAGGCATCCTTACGCACCTGGGGATCGGGATCATAGGCCAGGTTGCGGATGGAGGAGAGGTTGGTCACCGTGCCCCGGTAGGTTACGGGGACGGTGCTGGTCAGGTAGCCCTGAAGCTTTGCCCAGGCGCTGCCGCCGGACATACTCAGCTTGGCATTCACAGCCTCAGCCTCGCTGCTCAGCTGGTGCTTGGCGAAGCTCAGCTTGGTCTGGAAGAGGTACTCGTAGTCCCTCAGCTTCTCGTCCTTGCGCACCAGCTCCATCAGGTTGGGCAGGCTTACCACCCACTGGTTGTAGGTGGCGGCAGGGGCGGCGATGCCGCTGCGGATGGCCATGACCTGGCCCATGTAAGAGCCGGGAGTGGGATCCTTGGCATCGGTGGCAGAGCGGAGGTTGGCATAGATTGCCAGGGTGGAAAGAGCGGAGAGCTTCTCCTGCAGCTCCGTACCCCGGCGCAGGCCCTCCAGAGGCTCCATATGGGGCAGCTCTGCGGCAAAGGCGGTATACTCCGCTACCACCTGCTTCAGTGCCTGGAGATCCGCCTCGTAGGAAGGATCGTCAAAACCGGTATAAATGGGATTCAGATCCCATACGTCATTCATGGGAACAACTCCTTTAACTAAATTTATCTTATTGTATCCTATTTTTACGAAAAGGTCAATTGCGGAAAACGGACACCTTCGATTTTGGAAGGTGTCCGTTCTATCAGGTCTTTTTTACGAATTTGTTGCCGCATTTGGGGCAGCGGATATTGATCTTGCCCCGCCCCTTGGGCACACGCACCCGCTGGCGGCAGCCGGGGCAGCGGTAGTAGCGGTGGCTGCGATCCTTCAGCCGGGTGAGGAAATTGCGCAGACGGCGGTTCTCCTTCTGCCGCTTATAGATATTCCGGGAGAAGCAGCGGTAGAGGTTCACTCCCAATAGCCCCAGCATCAGCAGGCTGAGGGAAGGGGAGATCCAGCGCACAAAGACCTCGCTCTGGGTAAAGATAGAGGAGAGGACGGCATTGCACAGGCTGATCAGCACCGCCAGGATCAAAAGAAGCAGATTCAGTTCATCGCTGCCGTAGCGGCCGTACATCATCCGGCGGAAGGCAGCGCCAATTTTACGAAACATAGTTATCACCTGCATCCATTATAATCTGCCCAAAGATTTTTACAAGAGGAAAGTCGAGAAATTCACGATTTATTTACGATTCAGCACCAGAAGAGGCAGATGGGGGCGGTTAAAGAGCCGCAGCGGAAAGCCCAGCCCCCGGCTGACGTAGAGCTGCGTGTCCCCAAGGCGGTATGCACCGGCATCGTAGTCGGGGAAGAGCTTGCGGCCCGGGCCTATGAGGCCGCCCACAAAGGGCAGACGGATCACGCCGCCGTGGCAGTGGCCCGAGAGTACCAGATCCGCTCCCAGCTCTGCCCAGAGGGGCAGGCGGTCGTTGCGGTGATCCAGAACCAGGACGAAGCAGTCCTCTCCCAACTCCGGCCGCAGCTCGGCCATAAGCGCTCTGGGGCTTTTCTGGTCATAAGGGCCGCAGGGGTCATCCACCCCCAGTATGGCGATGCGGCTCTCCCCACGCTGTAGCAGGCAATATTCATTTCGCAGCACAATTGCACCCCAGTCCTCCAAAAGCCCCAGACAGACCTTCAGATCCTGCCGCTGCCACTCGTGATTCCCTGTGACGTAGTACACCGGCGCGAAATCGCACAGCCCACGGATCAGGGGCTCCAAGGAGGAAAACTCCGTCTCCGCCTCAAAAAGATCCCCGGTGATGCAGACCAGATCCGGCGCTGCCTGGGCCGCCGCTTCCAGCAGAAGCCCATGCTCCCTGCCAAAGCAGCGGCCGTGGAGATCGGAGATCTGCAAAATCCGCAGGCCGGAAAAGTCCTCCGGCAGCTTGTTAAACCGAAAGGAGACGGTCTCCCTTGCCAGGGTATCGTTGCCCCAGAGCAAAAACAGCCCCAAAAGTACCGCCAAAACCGGCAGTTTTCTCAGGAACTTCAGATCTGCTGCCCCCTTTCATAACTTTTTCCCTGTTGTCTATTGTGCCCGGGAGAAAAATTTGCTATAATAAAAAGAAAAATATAATGGGATGGTATTTGGTGTGAAGTATGGAACATGGAATGTGGCGACCTGCGACCCTGCCGCTCTGCTGGCTATGGTCCGTGCAGGCTATTCGCCGCTGACGGCGCAGTGTCTCTGCGCCCGGGGCTACGATACGCCCCAAAAGGCCCGGCAGCTGCTGCAGGCAGATGCGCCCCTCATCGACCCCTTCGAGATGAAGGAGATGGATCGGGCGGTCAAGGTCATTCGCCAGGGGCTGAAAGAGAAGAAAAAGATCGCCGTTTTTGGCGACTATGACGTGGATGGCATCACCGCCACCTGCCTGCTGGTGGACTATCTGCGCTCCGAGGGTGCGGACTGTATCTTCCATATTCCCGGCCGCCTGGAGGAGGGCTATGGGCTTAACGAGATGGCCATCGAGCAGCTGGCGGGTGAGGGGATTCAGATGATCATCACCGTGGACTGCGGCATCACCGCCGTCCGGGAGGCGCAGCTCTGCCGGGAGAAGGGCATCCGCCTGGTGATCACCGACCACCACGAGTGCAAGGAGACCCTCCCTGATGCCGATGCGGTGGTGGATCCCCACCGCCCTGACCGCAGCTATCCCCATACGGATCTGTGCGGTGTCGGTATCGCCTTCAAGCTGGCCGCCGCCCTCTGCGGTGACCAGGAGGCCATCGCCCGGCGCTATGCAGACCTCTTCTGCCTGGGTACCATCGCTGATGTGATGCCCCTGGGGGGGGAGAACCCCCAGCGGGTGACCCGTGGACTTAAGGCCATGGGGAAGCAGGGCAGGCTGGGCCTTCGGGTGCTGGCAGAGGAGTGCGGCTGCGGTGCGCAGCCCATTACCGCCTCCACCGTGGGCTATGTCCTCTCCCCCCGGATCAATGCAGCCGGGCGGATGGAGCATGCCGAGCTGGCGGTGCAGCTCTTCCTGACCAAAGATCCTGCCCGGGCCACCGAGCTGGCCCAGACCCTCTGCCGCCTGAATCGGGAGCGGCAGCTCACGGAGCAGGAGATCTATAAAGAGGCCACTGCCATGCTCCGGGGCAAGGCTGCACAGCAGAGCGCCATTGTCCTGGCAGGGGAGCAGTGGCACCAGGGTGTGGTGGGCATCGTGGCCTCCCGTCTCAGCGAGGAATACGGCAAGCCTGCCTTCCTGATCTGCATGACCGGGGATAATGGCAAGGCCTCCTCCCGTTCCTATGGCGGCTTCAACCTCTTTGCCGCCCTCAATGAGATGTCCGACCTGCTGGTGGGCTACGGCGGCCATGAGCTGGCAGCCGGCTTTACCATCCGGCGGGAGCATATCGATGAATTCCGCAGCCGGATCTGCAGCCGGGTTTCCCAATTCTGCGCCGCCGGAGAGAGCAGCGATGCCTTGTCGGTGGATTGCGAGCCCAGGGGCAAGGATCTGACCCTGGAGAATGTGGAGGCCCTGGAGCAGTTAGAGCCCTGCGGCACCGGCTGCCCCAAGCCCCTGTTCTGCCTCAGTGAGGTGACCATCCTGCAGCTGAGTACCGTAGGCGGCGGCAAGCACCTGCGCCTCCGCCTGGCCACCCGGGACGGGGTGCAGCTCCAGGCCATCTGGTTCTGCTGCGGCAGCGCTGCCAAGAAGCTCCGGGTGGGCGAGCGGGTGGATGTGGCTTTCCATTTGCAGATCAATGAGTTCCGGGGGCTGCGCTCCGTGCAGCTGAGCCTGGTAGATCTGCATATTCTGGAGGCAGAGGAACTCTACCGCAGCTTCCGGGAGGGACTTAGCCTGAGCCGCCATCAGCGCAGCCTTCTTGCCCCCACCCGGCAGGACGTGGTGCAGCTCTTTACCTACATCCGCTCCGGCCTTCCGGCGGACGGCCAGCTGCGCTGCAGTCCCCAGGAGCTGGAGCAGGGCCTCTGCCGCAGCTGCCCGGAGTACAGCCTCCGCCGTGTGCGGCTGTGCCTGGATATTCTCCGGGAGCTAGGCGTGGTGCAGCTGAAGCTGGAGGGAAGCAGCCTCTGCCTGTCCCTGCCTGCCGATGTCCATAACCCTCTGGAAAATAGCTGTCTTTATCAAGCATTGCGAGGTGACTGAATGTAATGGAAACCTTTATCGATCACTATGAGAGCATGATGCGCACCATCCGCAAGCACAGCCCCCAGGCTGATATTGCGGTGATCGACCGTGCGGTGGACTATGCCCGAAATAAGCACAAGGGGCAGAAGCGCAAGGATGGCTCTCCCTATATTATCCACCCTCTGGCGGTGGCGGAGATCGTGGCGGAGATCGGCCTGGATACGGATGCGATCCTGGCTGCCATTTTGCATGACTGCATCGAGGATACCGATGCCTCCCATGATGATATCGCCCGTGGCTTTGGCTCTGCGGTGGCAGAGCTGGTGGAGGGCGTTACCAAGCTGACCCGTGTGGAATTCTCCACCTTAGAGCAGCAGCAGATGGAGAACCTGCGGAAAATGTTCCTGGCCATGAGCAAGGATATCCGCGTGGTGCTGATCAAGATCTGCGACCGCCTCCACAATACCCGTACCATGGAATACCAGACCCCTGCCAAGCAGATCTCCAAGTCCCGTGAGACCATGGATATCTATGCCCCTCTGGCGCACCGTCTCGGTATGCAGAAGATCAAGTGGGAGCTGGAGGATATCAGCCTGAAGTATCTGGACCCCGAGGGCTATGCCCGCATTATGGCCTATCTTGCCGAGCATGAGAGCGAGGCAGAGGGCTTTATGAAGACCATCCAGTCCAAGATCACCACCCGTCTGTCTGCGGTGGGCATCCAGTGCTCCATCTACGGCAGAGTGAAGCACGTCTACTCCATCTACCGCAAAATGGACTCCCAGCAGAAGGACATCGACGAGCTTTACGATATGTATGCCTTCCGTGTGATCGTGGATTCCATCTCCGATTGCTATAACGTGCTGGGCCACATCCACGACCTGTTTAATCTGGTGCCCGGCCGCTTTAAAGATTATATTTCCACCCCCAAGCCCAATATGTATCAGAGTTTGCACACCACCGTCATCGGTCAGCAGGGCATCCCCTTTGAGGTGCAGATCCGCACCTGGGAGATGCACGAGACCGCCGAGTACGGCATCGCTGCCCACTGGAAGTACAAAGAGGGCGTGGCCGGCGGCGACGAGAAAAACTTTGAATGGGTGCGCCGCCTCTTAGAGAGCCAGCAGGAGACCGATGCGGAGGACTATATCCACTCCCTGAAGGTGGATATGTTCGATGACGAGGTTTTCGTCTTCACCCCCAAGGGCAAGGTCATGAGCCTGCCCGCCGGATCTACCCCCATCGACTTTGCCTATGCCATTCACTCCGGTGTGGGCAATGCCATGGTGGGCGCCAAGGTCAATAACCGCATCGCCAGCTATGACCAGCCTCTGGAAAACGGCGATATTGTGGAGATTCTCACCTCCAAATCCGCCAAGGGTCCCAGCCGTGACTGGCTGAAGATCTGCAACAGCAACCAGGCCCGTACCAAGATCAAGCAGTGGTTCAAGAAGGAGAAGCGTGAGGAGAACGTAGCCCACGGCAAGGCCAGCTTTGAGGGAGAAATGCGCCGTGCCGGTCTCAGCCTCAGCACCCTAACCGAGAGCGAGCAGCTGCCTCAGCTGCTGAAAAAGCTGAGCTTCGAGGATCTGGAGGATATGTATGCCGCCATCGGCTACGGCGGCCTCACCGCTGCCAAGGCCTTTGGCCGAATTCGGGACGATCTGACCCGTGCCAGCCGCCAGCTGCAGCCCAAGGAGCTGAGCAAGGCCGCTGAGAGCAACCAGAAGGCCAGCCGCCACAGCGCCTCCGGCGTGGTGGTGCAGGGCATCGACTCCTGCATGATCAAGTTCTCCCGCTGCTGCACCCCCGTGCCGGGAGACGATATCGTAGGCTTTATTACCAAGGGCTACGGCGTGTCCGTCCACCGCAGAGACTGCGTCAATGCCCAGAGTGCCGCCGATCCCCGTCTGGCAGACCGCTGGGTGGAGGTGGCCTGGGCCACCCAGGAGGAGAAGAGCTTCTCCACCACCTTAGAGATCCACTCCGTGGATCGTGACGGCATCCTCATCGATGTGGCTACCGTCCTCAGCTCCGCCCGGGTCAAGGTCACGGAGATCGCCGGCAGAGAGCTGCCCGATGGCAAGGCCCGGATCGTTGCCACTTTCGAGGTCAAGGGTGTGGCGGAGCTGGACGTGATCCGCCAGAAGATGCGCAGCGTCAGCGGTGTCCTCGATGTGAGAAGAGGGACCACCCGATGAGAGCCGTCCTGACCAGAGTAAACAGCGCCTCCGTCACCATCGACGGCAAGGTCAACGGCGCCATCGGCAAGGGCTTTCTGATCCTGCTGGGCATCGCCCCGGGGGATACCCCTGCCCATTGTAAAAAATTAGCGGAGAAGGCCCTGGGCCTGCGGATCTTCTGCGACGAGCAGGGCAAGATGAATCTCTCCTTGTCCCAGGTGGGCGGCCAGGTGCTGGTGGTGAGCCAGTTCACCCTCTATGCCGACTGCAGGAAGGGCAAGCGCCCCAGCTTCACCGGGGCCGCAGGCCCCGATCTGGCCATCCCCCTGTATGAGCAGTTCCTGCAGGAGTGCCGCAACCAGGGCTTCGAACCCCGGCACGGCGAATTCGGCGCCGACATGAAGGTCGCCTCCGAAAACGACGGCCCCGTGACAATCCTTCTGGACACGGATGAACTGATGTGAACCGTAACCCACAGGCCTCCCTTTTCAAAAGCAGCTTTCGAGGCGCAGCAAAAAGCCTCCCTTGTTAAAGGGAGGTGGCATTTGCGGAGCAAATGACGGAGGGATTCGTGCAGGCACTTTCGTTTTGGAGGTGCAGCTTGAGCAAGAAGTACGCAGACTCTACGAATTCGCCGAGAGCTGTATTGTTTCTCCGCTTCATACCGCAGAATCCCCCAGTCAAAAATCAAAGATTTTTGCCAGCCCCCTTTGACAAGGGGGCCTTAGGAGCGTACCGCACTTCAGGCAAGCCCCTTTGACGAGGGGGCCTTGGGAGCGCACAACGATTGCTGATAGAGATACAATGATTCTCAAAGAGGAGATTATCATATGAACTACTTCACCCTGACCTTGGGCGATTATCAGACCAATACCTATCTGGTTTACGACGAAGAGAAGAACTGCGCCGTCATCGATCCCGGCTATGAGGCTGATACCATTTGGAAAAAGGCGGAGCAGGAGGGGTTGAAGATCCGTGCCATCCTCCTGACCCACGGCCATTTTGACCATGTAGGAGCGGTGAAAGCGCTGGCGCAAAAGGCCGTCTGTCCCGTCT
>JAFQCY010000079.1 GCA_017399355.1 Oscillospiraceae bacterium | reverse complement strand
CCGGGAGGGCAATGCCATCCTGCGCCTGACGGGTAAGCAGCTGATCATGGGCGAGTCCGATGCATCCTCCTTCCCCTCCGGCGGTCTCCGTGCCACCCACTATGCCCGTGGCTATACTGCCTGGGACATTACCTCTCCCGCCTTCGTGAAGGATATGTCCTGCGGACGCATTCTGTGCATCCCCACGGTATTCATCTCCTACACCGGCGAGGCGCTGGATAGCAAGACCCCCCTCCTGCGCTCCATGGAGGCTCTGAGTCAGCAGGCCATCCGCATCGTCCGCCTTTTTGGCGACCACGATGCCAAGAAGGTCATTCCCTTTGTAGGTGCGGAGCAGGAGTATTTCCTGGTAGACCGCCAGAAGTATCTCAAGCGCCGTGACCTGATCTACTGCGGCCGCACCCTCTTCGGCGCACCTGCCCCCAAGGGTCAGGAGCTGGAGGATCAGTATTTCGGCGTGATCCGGGAGCGTGTGGGCGAGTTTATGTCCGACCTGAATGTGGAATTGTGGCGCATGGGTATCACCGCCGCCACCCAGCACAACGAGGTCGCCCCCGGCCAGCATGAATCTGCCCCCATCTACTCCGCCTGCAATGTGGCGGTGGATCATAACCAGCTGACCATGGAGACCATGAAGCGTGTGGCCGGTCGCCATGATCTGGTCTGCCTCCTTCACGAGAAGCCCTTTGCCGGAGTCAACGGCTCCGGTAAGCATAATAACTGGTCTATTGCCACGGATACCGGCGAGAATCTGCTGGACCCGGGCAATACTCCCAGCGATAATCTGCAGTTCCTTCTGGTGCTCTCCTGCATCATCAAGGCCGTAGACCGCCATGCGGATCTGCTCCGTGTGTCCACTGCCTGCGTGGGCAACGACCAGCGCCTGGGCGCAGATGAAGCGCCTCCTGCCATCATCTCCATCTTCCTGGGCAGCCAGCTGGAGGATGTGGTGGAGCAGATCGTGGAGCACGGCACCGCAGCCGGCTGCCTGGGCGGCGGCCTGCTGGATACCGGCGTTTCCACTCTCCCCCTGATCAACAAGGATGCTGCCGACCGCAACCGTACCTCTCCCTTTGCCTTCACGGGCAATAAATTTGAGTTCCGCATGGTGGGCTCCTCGGATTGCATCGCCAATTCCAATATTGTTCTCAATACCATCGTGGCCGAGGCCTTCTGCGAGGCAGCTGACATCCTGGAGAACAGCGATAACCTGGCGCAGAAGACCCACGAGCTCATTGCTGAGAATCTCCGTGCCCACAGCCGTGTGATCTTCAGCGGCAATGGCTACAGTGAGGCCTGGGTGGAGGAAGCGGCCCACCGTGGCCTTCCCAACCTGCCCGATATGGTCTCTGCCATTCCCAGCCTCACCACGGAAAAATCCCAGCAGCTTTTCGGAAAGTTCGGTGTCTACACCCCCGCAGAGTTAGAGTCCCGCAGCGAGATCCTCTACGAGACCTATGCCAAGATCAAGACCATCGAGGCACGCACCATGCTACACATGGCCTCCAAGCACTATATCCCCACGGTGGTGCGCTATACCGCCCGCCTGGCAGATTCCATCTGCAAGGTGCGCTCAGCCTGCCCCCAGGCGCCTACCTCCGTGCAGGAGAAGCTGCTGACCAAGGTCAGCGAATTGCTCACCCAGGCCAGCGACGGTCTGGAGAACCTGGCTGCTCTGGTAGAGCAGACCAAGAAAATGGAGGGGGTTCGGGAGGTTGCTACCTTCTTCCGTGAGAAGATCGTGCCTGCCATGTATGCCCTGCGCCGCCCCATTGATCATCTGGAGCTGATGGTGGATAAGTCCCTCTGGCCCGTGCCCACCTACGGCGATCTGATGTTTGAGGTATAAAAAACTGCCTGCCGTGGTTACGGCAGGCAGCTTTGCGTTTAGTCCGCTATGGCGTAGAAATAACCCAGGATCTCGGCACAGCTTGCGGTGTCAGCACCGGTGGTGGTGACCACGGAGATATAGCCCGGGGCCTGTACCAGCACCATGGTCTGGCACAGATTCACACCGCTGACGGTGTAGTTCAGATTCATGCAGGTACGCTCTTCACCAAGGAAACTGACGGTGCTGATCTCATGGCTCAGATTCTCGTATCCGGCATCGGTAAAAGCCTCTTCCATCATGGACATGGCCAGAGTGAAATAGGCGGCCTCGTCCATCTCCGCTATACCCACGGGCAGCTGCTCACGGGCGATGGTGATGCTGTTTCCGGTGGTGGTGGCGGCCACAAATTCCAGAACGGAAGCCTGATTGTTGATCATTTCTTTAAAGGCTTCTTCCGTGAACTGATCTGCGGTAAGGCCGATCAGCGCAGCCAGCTCCGCATCGCTGTAGATGTACCAGCTGTCATCCAGCTCCAGACCGAATCCCATGTAGGGGGCTTCGAACTTGTTGCCGTCCCGGTGGCCCATAATGGAGTCCATGGCGTTGTCGATCCAGCCCGCAGCATCCTCGGTAGTCTCGGGCTCGGTGGTGGTCTCGGGCTCGGTGGTGGTCTCGGGCTCGGTAGTGGTCTCAGGCTCGGTAGTGGTCTCAGGCTCGGTAGTGGTCTCAGGCTCGGTAGTGGTCTCAGGCTCGGTGGTGGTCTCGGGTGTGCTGTCGATTTCCGGTGCCTTTTCGCCGCAGGCAGCGAAGCAGACTACCAGCCCAAGCGCCAGCAGCAGGGCAATCAGTTTCTTCATTTTCTATTCCTCCTGTAAAAATGGGACGCTTGATCCCATGTAGATGATGTATGAGTATATCACAACTGTAAAACAAATGCAAGCAGATATTTCCCCTGTTTTCCCCGGGAAATACGCCGGAATGAAAAAAAGATACTGCAAAACGAACAAAAGTATGATATGATAATAGCTGAGGTGAATGAAAATGAATGAAGAAAACCGTGATCTGACTGAAGAGGAAGTGCTGGAAGAAAAGCCCGAGTTCGTCCCCAGCTCCCGCTGGAAGCGTGTAGGCGCATGGATCCTTTTTGCCATTGTGATCCTGTCTCTGGGTACCTGGCTGGCCAGCATTGCTTTCCCCAACTGGATCGAGAGTGTCAAGAGCTGGGTCACCGGTCTCTTTGCCTGAGCCATGGTCATTTTAGGCATTGACCCCGGCTATGCCACCACCGGTTTCGGCCTGATCTCCGCTGACCGTGGGCAGTACCGTCTCCTGCAGTACGGTACCGTCACCACCCCGGCGGACCTGCCCTTCCCGGAGCGGCTGAATATGCTCTTTGAGGATATGAACCGCCTTCTGGAAGTGACCAAGCCCGAAGCCGTGGCGGTAGAAGAGCTGTTCTGGGGCCATAATATTACCACGGGCATCGGCGTATCCCATGGCAGAGGGGTGATCCTCCTGGCCATTCAGCGTGCCGGTCTGCCCTTTTATGAGTACACCCCCATGCAGGTCAAGCAGGCGGTTGTGGGCTACGGCAAGGCGGAGAAGCACCAGGTCATGGATATGACCCGCCGCTTTTTGAAGATGGAGAAGATGCCCCGTCCCGATGATGCGGCAGATGCCATCGCCATCGCCCTGTGCCATGCCCGCAGCGCCACCAGCTTACTGAATCAAAGAGGTTTCTGATATGTTCTTTTACTTAAACGGCGAAATTACCCTTATGGAGGAGAACCTGGCAGTGGTGGACTGCGGCGGCGTGGGCTATGGCTGCCGCACCTCCAACTACACCCTGTCCAAGCTCAAGACGGGCCAGAAGGCCAGGCTCTATACCTATTGCAATATCCGGGAGGATGCCTTTGATATCTACGGCTTCTCCACCCGGGATGAGCTGCGCTGCTTTGAGCTGCTTTTGGGGGTTACCGGTGTAGGCCCCAAGGCCGCTCTTGCCATCCTCTCCGTCACCGGGCCGGAGCGTTTCAGCCTGGCCATCATGACCCAGGATGAGAAGGCCCTTACCGCCGCTGCAGGCGTAGGCAAGAAGCTGGCCCAGCGCATCATTCTGGAGCTGAAGGATAAGCTGGGCACCGTGGTGCAGGACTCCCTGCCCATCAGCGGAGCTGCACCCAGTCTGCCCACTGCAGGCGGCAACCTGGCCCTGGCGCAGGCTGCCCTTGCGGAGCTGGGCTACCACCAGGCGGAGATCGCCGCCTCCCTCAAGGGCATCAAGACCGAGGGAATGACCACAGAAGAGATCGTGCGCCAGTGCCTGCGTGCCATGGTAATGAGGTAAGAAGATGAGTATTGATTTTTCCCAGGATTACGAAGCCCCGCTGGTCACCAGCAGCTTCACCCCCAAGGATGAGGGGGAATTCTCCCTGCGCCCCAAGCGCCTGGTGGAGTACAACGGCCAGGAGAAGGTCAAAGAGAATCTCTCCGTCTATATCGAGGCAGCCAAGCGCCGCAATGAGCCACTGGATCATGTGCTGCTCTACGGCCCTCCCGGCCTGGGCAAGACCACCCTGGCCGGTGTCATCGCCAACGAGATGGGTGTCAATATCCGCATTACCTCCGGCCCTGCCATTGAGAAGGCCGGTGACCTGGCGGCCCTCTTGACCAACCTGGGGGAGGGGGATATCCTCTTTATCGATGAGATCCACCGCCTGAATACGGCGGTAGAGGAGATCCTCTATCCCGCTATGGAGGATTTCGCCATCGATATTATCGTGGGCAAGGGGCCTTCCGCCAACTCCATCCGTCTGGATCTGCCCCGTTTTACCCTGATCGGCGCCACTACCCGTGCCGGTCAGCTCTCCGCTCCCCTGCGTGACCGCTTCGGTGTCAGCTTCCGTCTGGAGCTCTACACCCCCGAGGAGTTGCGGCGGATCATCACCCGCTCTGCCAATCTGATGGGGATGCAGATCGACCCGGAGGGCGCTCTGGAGCTGGCCTCCCGAAGCCGTGGTACGCCCCGTATCGCCAACCGTATGCTGCGCCGTGTCCGTGATTTCGCCCAGATCTATTATGACGGTGTCATCACCCGGGAGGCTGCAGACCACTCTCTGAGCCGCTTAGAGGTGGATAAGCTGGGCCTGGATGCCACCGACCGCCGTATGCTGGAGGCTATTATCAAGTTCTACCACGGCGGCCCTGTGGGCCTGGAGACCTTAGCTGCCACCATCGGCGAGGAGGCCATCACCTTAGAGGATGTCTATGAGCCTTATCTCATGCAGATCGGCTTCCTGACCCGCACCCCCAGAGGTCGCTGCGTGACCCAATTGGCCTATGATCACCTGCATCTGGCCAATCAGAACCCGGATCAGTTGACATTTTGACCGAAAACGAACAACGATTTCCGTCGAATATTCACAAAAATTTGCTGAAATGCAAAAAATTTTCATTTACTATTGACAAAATCTCTGGTTTTGTTATAATGGGACAGTACCCATTCGGCGTATTCGGCATATAGCCGTCGCAATATCAACCCTGTGTCCAAAGCCAGCAAGCATTTTTTGATGGAAAAAAGCGTCAGGGCAAAACTTATCAAGAGAGGTAATCCAACATGTACGAAGACAAGACTTTAGTTTGCAAGGAATGCGGCAACGAGTTCGTGTTCACCGCCGGTGAGCAGGAGTTCTATGCTGAGAGAGGCTTCCAGAATGAGCCCCAGCGCTGCAAGACCTGCCGTGACGCCCGCAAGAATGCTGCTCGCGCCCCCAGAGAATACTTCACCGCTACCTGCGCCAACTGCGGTGGCGAAGCTCGTGTTCCCTTCGAGCCCAAGACTGACCGTCCCGTATACTGCAGCGAGTGTTTCGCTAAGATGCGCGAGAACGGCTAATCAAAGCCTAAAAGAAATGACCGTTTCCTTTCGGAAACGGTCGTTTTTTTGCTCAATTCAGGCCAAGATCCTCAGCTAAATTTTCCCGCTTGGCGATGAGCTTTTCATAGAGCTCCTCTTCAATGCGCAGGTAGTAGGTGTTTTCATAGAGGGCGATGGCATTGTCCGCATCCAGAATGCTGTAGCGGTCTTCTTCGTTTCGCCCATTGTCCACGGCAGCGATGGCGGTAAAGCCGTAGTCAGTGATCTTGGTGGTGCCGGAGGCATGGTTGCGGGTGATCTCAATATTCAGCACCGGGGCAAGCCGGACATAGCCCGATTCCGCAGCGGAGAAATCTCCCAGAGAGTAGGCCAAAAGAACGTCCTTTCGGCTGCCGTCATCCAGCTTCAGATGCCGCTCCTCTACCGTGCCTGCCAGGTGGGAATGAGAGCCCAGGATGATGTCCACCCCGTTGCGGAACAGTAGATCGGCAATGGTCTCCTGGCTGCGGCTGGAGCCTTCGGTATCCTCGCTGCCCCAGTGGAGGGCTGCAATCAGGATATCCGGCTTGCAGCTCAGCGCTTCTTCCACAGCCTCTGTAATGGCAGAGGTGTTGATCTGCTCGTAATTGGTGGTATAGTCGCTGTAGAGCAGATTGGTCGCATAGCCTGCGCCGCTGGGAAGAGACAGGCCGCCGAAGCCCTTGGTAAAGGCGATGAATGCGATCCGCACGCCGTTAATATCATAGACCAGGGCAGGGTAGTCCTCCCGTTCCTCGCTGCTGGCATAGGTGCCCAGGGTACGCATACCGTAGCTCTCTGCCACGCTGCGGGTATAGGCCATTCCGGCCAGGCCGTTATCGATGGTGCGGGTGTTGGCGGTCTGCAGAATATCAAAGCCCACATTGGAGAGGGTCTGGGCCAGGCTGACCGGGAAATTCCGCTCGCTGTAGCCATCGGTGACGAAATTACCTTCCAAATTGCCAATGGCAAGATCGGCACTCGCAATGGCAGACATACAGCCGCCGAACTGGGTCTCGAAGTCGTAGCTGCCGTTACCCTGCCGCGCATCGGCCAGCATATCGTCCGTGAGGAAAATATCCCCCGCTGCGGCGATGGTCACCACGCCCTCGCCCTCGGTGGGGCGGACGATCTCTTCGATCTTGGAGCCGCAGGCGCAAAGGGAAAAAAGGAATATCAGAAGCAGTGGCAGGCAAAGCCATCTGCATAGTGTTCTGTTCAATGAGATCCCTCCATCAGTATTAGAAAGACTTGCCCTATATTTTACAATAAAAATCCATTCTGCACAAGGGGGTAATTGCAAAATCTGTCGGGGATTGACGGCTGTGATATAATAGAAGAAAAAGGAGGGTGACCCTATGGCAAAGCGGAAAAGAAGACAGAAAAAGGATCGGCAGCTTCTCCTTGCCATACTGGTCGCTGTCCTGGTACTGGTTCTGCTGATCGGTGGCGTGGTGCTGGCTCTGTCCGGGCAGGAGGATGCGGAGCTTCCCTCCACAGAGCCCCGGGCCACCGCTGCGCCCAATAACTACCATGCCGACTCCTTCTATCGGGAGGATGGCTTCCTCCGCTACGAGGGAGAGCATCTGGTAGGGATCGATGTCTCCACCCATCAGGAGCTGATCGATTGGGAGCAGGTGGCGGCAGCGGGAGTGGACTTTGCCATTCTCCGCATTGGCTACCGTGGCTCCAGCCGGGGCGATCTCTATGAGGACGAGACCTTCCGGGCCAATTTAAAGGGAGCGAAGGAGGCGGGGCTACTGGTTGGCGGCTACTTCTTCTCCCAGGCCATCACCGCTCAGGAAGCCTGGGACGAGGCGGTATTTGTCTGCAAGCTTTTGGATGACGAGGAGCTGGATCTTCCCGTATTCTACGATTGGGAGGAGACCGGGACAGACTCCCGTACCGGCAATATCCGGGATATTCCCATGACCGAGTGCGCCCTGGCTTTCTGCCGGAGGATCGAGCAGGGCGGCTATTCAGCCGGTGTTTATTTTAACCAGAACTACGGCTATCATTATCTGGAGCTGGAGCACCTGCAAAATTATACCCTCTGGCTGGCAGAGTACAATGAGATCCCTACCTTTGACTATCACTTTGACCTGCTGCAGTACAGCGATTCCGGCAGCATCCCGGGCATTGACCCGGATGTAGACCTGGATCTCTGGATCCGGGAACCGTAAATGAATCGGCATAGCCCAAGGCTATGCCGGTTTTTTCCATCAGAATTAGGGGTAGATATTCCGAATAAACTGTGCTATAATGATCGAAAACCAAAGAAAGGGGATGCGTCTTATGGATTCCGAGCGTTCTTCGGAATTTGAAAAGCAACCTGAACATATACAGCCCCGCCCCCAAGGCTATCGCCGTCCGCCCCGCAACCGGAAAAAGCGGAAGCTCTTAGGCGGCTTCAGCCTCCTGATGGCCCTTCTGGCCCTGTTCCTGCTCCTTGGAGTGGGCGGCTATGGCGGCTATCGTCTCTATCAAAAGTCCCTTACCCCCATGGAGATCCGTCTGGCCATTCCTGCGGTGATCACGGTTATGGTGATCGCCGGGCTGTCGATCCTTGCTGCGCTGCTGTGCTTCTTCCTGCGCAAGCAAAAAAAGGGGATGGCCGTGGCCGGTCTGCTGATCTCGTTGCTGCTGATGGTTGGCTGCGCCCTGGGCCTCTATGCCTATCACTATGTGTTCGGCAATATGGAGGTGGACTCGGAATTCAATGACAAGTCCGATGAAGAGCTGATCGTGGCTACGGTTGGCGAGGATGGCGAGGTCGTTCGTGACACCCAGCCGATTTTAGAGAGCATCAGCAAAGAGGAGTTTGAGGAAAAATATCAGGATAAAGAGATCACCTTCGAGCTGCTCCGGGATTACGAGCTTCCATTGGAAGCGCGGGAGGTGTTCTATCCTGTCCCTAAGGAGAGCAGCTATCTGAAAGAAGGTCACGAGATGATCTCCAACTACCTGCTTATGGGTGTGGACTATAGCGGTGCCTCCGATGCAATGATGATCCTGTCGGTGGATCGCTATCACCAGAAGCTGAAGCTGATCTCCATTCCCCGTGACTCCTACATGATGATCCCCGAGTGGAACAGCCATAAGAAGCTGTCCTACACCTACTACTGGGGCGGCGCACAGATGTCGGTCAGCACCATGAACTATAACCTCTTCCTCAATATTACAGATTACATTGCGGTGGAGATTGATCAGCTGGGTGATATTATCGACTATGTAGGCGGTGTGACGGTTAATGTGGATGAGGATGAACTGTATTCTCTCCGCAAGTTTAGCAATATCTCCGTTGGCGATTGTCACCTGGCGGGTGATGCGGCCGTTCACTATGCCCGAATTCGCAAGAGTAGCTCCGAAGATACCGAGATCAATCGTCAGGGGCGCCAGCGTGAGGTGATTTTCTCTCTGCTGAAATCTGCGCAGAAAATGTCGATAACGGAGTATCCCGGCCTGATCCGGGAATGCCTGAGCCTGTGTACGACCTCCTTCAATTCCGGAGAACTGATGGAGATCGCTGTGGAGGTGCTCCAGGGAAATTATACCCTGGAAACCAACTACGCCTTGATCAACGAGGTGGAGTATTGGGGCGGTAAATTCGGAGAGGACAATACCTTCTACTGTGTCTATGACATGGGCGTGGCCAGCGACCGTCTGTACCGCATTATTTATGAGGAGCTTTACATATCGGCCTATCCCGATGAGCTGGTTAAGAAAAAGCCCCCCCTGGAAGTTCCGACGATCCGATAGTCCGATAGATTGATATAAGAGTCCGGTGTGCCTGCGGCACACCGGACTCTTCAGACTGTCAAAAAACCGTTAGTCTATGGTTTTCGGAGGGAAGAAAAGTGTGAAAGGAAACCGTCAGGGTGTCCTTTCACGTTCAATAACCCGCCCGCAGGCGACAAAAATTGCAAAATAAGAATTACCTTAATTTTATTTTGCAATTTTGAAAGCAGCTTGTCAAAAATGTCCAAAGGACTTTTTTGACAAGCTGCAAAGAAGCCGCCGACAGCGGCTTCTTTTTGTCTATGACCTTCCCGTGCCCGCAGGATCTGCCAAGGCGCAGGCCCGTGACATCGCCAAAGGGGAATCCATGGGAACGCTTGGGAAGAACCGGCTTGGCGGCGGAGGCCGGTTTTGGAATATCCTGAGATTTCCCCTTTTATTTTTCTGAAAATCGTGTATAATGGAGGCACGAAAGGATGAGTTTTATGATCACGACACGAACCATTGCGCCGGGCGTGACCCTGCACGCTCTGAAGAGTGAGAAATTCAAATCCGCCTGCTTCAGCCTGAACTTCCTGCACCCCCACCGCCGGGAGACCGCCGTGCTGGATGCCCTGGTGCCCAGCGTGCTGCTCCGTGGCTCGGAGCAGTACCCCCATATCCGCAGCATCTCCTCCCGGCTGGACGAGCTCTACGGCGCCTCCGTGGGGACCCTGGTGCGCTGCAAGGGCGAGGTGAAGTTCACCGGCTTCTATGCAGACTTTATTGAGGACGAGTTTGTGCCGGAGGGGGAGGCGGTCTTTGCCCCGGTGGTGGCATTTTTAGAGGAGATCCTCTACCATCCCCTTTTGGAAGGGGACTGCTTCTGCGCCGACTTTGTGGAGGGCGAGAAGCAGAACCTGATCAATGCCATTGAGGCCGGGCTCAATAACAAGCGCAGCTATGCGGTCAAGCAGATGCTGGACCGGATGTGCCAAGGCAGCGCCTTTGCCGTGCCCCGGCTGGGCTATGCCGAGGACGTGCCCGGGGTGAGCCCGGAGCAGCTCTGGGAGCACTACCAAAAGCTGCTGCGCAGCGACCGGGTGGAGATCTTTTACAGCGGACGGCTGGAGGCCGACACCGTGGCGGCTGCCTTCGCCCCCCTGTTCCGGGAGGGCAGAGACTACCGCCCCCAGAGCCTGACCACCCCCATCTACTGCCCCGTGGAGGAGCTTCGCAGCTTCACCGAGACCCTGGATGTGAACCAGGGCAAGCTGGTTCTGGGCCTGGGGACGGGCATCACCGCCGACTGCGCAGACTACCCCGCCTTGCTGCTGTTCCAGGCTGTGTTCAGCTCCGGCACCACCAGCAAGCTCTTCCAAAATGTCCGGGAGAAGCGCTCCCTGTGCTACTATGTCAGCGCCTCCTTTGATAAATACAAGGGCATTATGCTGATCTCCTCCGGCATCGCCTTTGACAAATTTGAGGCGGCCAAGGCCGCCATCCTGGAGGAGCTGGAGGCCTGCCGCCGGGGCGAGATCAGCCCCGCAGAGCTGGAGACCGCCAAGCGCCAGTGCCTCTCCTCCATGCAGGGGATCCAGGATTCCCCGCCCCAGCTGGACGACTTCTACTGCGGCAAGGCCATCCTGCCCTGCCTGACCCCGGAGGAGCTGATCCGGGCCATCGGCAGCCTGGAGAAGGAGGCTGTGGTTCAGGTGGCAAGGACGCTGCAGCTGGATAGCATCTATTTCTTAAAGGGGGAAGAAGCATGACAGAACGGGTTTTCCCCCGGATCGGGGAACGGTATTTTGAAGAAACGCTGCCCAACGGCCTGACGGTTCGGATCGTGCCCAAGAAGGGCTTTGCCAAAAAGCGGGCCTTTTTGGCGGTGAATTTCGGCTCGGTGGATACGGCCTTTAGCTTTGAGGGTAAGACCTACCGGATGCCCGACGGCATCGCCCACTACCTGGAGCATAAGATGTTTGACCTGCCTGAGGGGGATGCCATGGAGCGCTTTGCGCAGCTGGGTGCCTATCCCAATGCCTTCACCTCCTACGACATGACCGCCTACTACTTCACCTGCACGGAGCAGTTTGAGGAAAATCTGCGGATTTTGCTGGAGATGGTGCTGACCCCCTACTTCACCGAGGAGAGCGTGGAGAAGGAGCGGGGTATCATCGCCCAAGAGATCCGGATGTACGAGGACAATGCCCAGTCCAATGTGAGCGAGGCCCTCTATGACATCCTGCTGCGCCATCACCCCATGCGCCTGCCCATTGCCGGTACCGTAGAGGGGATCCAGGCCATTACGGCCCGGATGCTCTATGACTGCTACGATGCCTTCTACCGCCCCTGCAATATGATGCTCTGCGTGGTGGGCGAGGTAGATGAGCGAAATGTGATCGAAATTGCGAAGGAATTGAGCGGAGACGACTGCCGTCCCCTGCCCATTCGGGACTACGGCCCGGCGGAGAGCCTGCTGCCCCGGCAGGCCCTGACGGAGAAGCAGATGGAGATCTCCATGCCCACCTTCTCCTTAGGCTTCCGCTGCGCCCCCAGCCTGAGCGGAATGGAGATCCTGAAACGGGAGCTGGTGGGCGACCTGGCCGCCGAGATCCTGGCAGGAGAGTCCTCGCCCCTGTACCAGCGGCTCTATGAGGCCGGCACCATCGATGGCGACTTCACCGTGGGCTATGAGAGCGTGAAGGACATCTGCCTGCTGAGCATGAACGGCGACAGCGAGGATCCCCTGGGCATCCGGGATGCCATCCTGGAGGAGGCGGAGCGGATCTGCCGGGAGGGCATTGACGAGGGCTTCTTCCGCCGCCTGCTGCGCTCCTGCCTGGGCCGCCGCACCCGTGGCCTGGACAGCTTTGAGGGCATCTGCTACCGCAGCTGCGCCTACTACTTTGACCGGGTGGACTTCTTCCGCTTCCCGGAGACCTTTGATGCCGTAAGCAAGGAGGATGTGCTGGAGCTGCTCCGGGAGAGCATTGTGCCGGAGCGGGCCGCCCTGAGCATCGTCCGCCAGAAAATGAAGACACCATAAGCTAAGGAGGTTTATTTATGTTTCTGACAGACTCCCCCATTACCTTCCCCGGCCTGGGGATCGAGATCGACCCACCCGATGGTTTTTCCCTCTTTGGTCTGGAGATCAAGTTCTATGCCCTGATCATCTGCGTGGGGCTGGTGCTGGCCGCCGTGTACTGCCTGCGCCGCTGCAGGGAATTCGGTCTCAGCACCGATGACATTCTGGATGTGCTGATCGTGGGCCTGCCCTGCGCCATTGTCGGCGCCAGGCTCTACTATGTGGTCTTTGAATGGGAGACCTTCTTTGTGCATAACCAGCATTGGTACGACTTCCTGAATATCCGCCGGGGCGGCCTTGCCATCTACGGCGGTGTCATCGGCGCTGTGCTGGGGGTGGGCATCTTCTGCCGCGTCAGCAAAAAGCACCGGGGCAAGTTCCTCCCTGCCACCGATATGGCCGGCCTGGGCTTCCTCATCGGCCAGTCCATCGGCCGCTGGGGCAACTTCATGAACCGGGAGGCCCACGGCGGAGAGACCGACAGCTTCCTGCGCATGGGCCTGATGGAGGGCGGAAAGCAGATCTTCGTCCACCCCACCTTCCTCTATGAATCGGTATGGAATGCGGTGGGCTTCGTGATCATCCATTTCCTCTCCAAGAAGCGGAAATTTGACGGCCAGGTCTTTCTCTATTACCTGGCCTGGTACGGCCTGGGCCGGGTGTGGATCGAGGGGATGCGCACCGACAGCCTGTGGTGGGGCCCCTTCCGTGTGAGCCAGGTGCTGGCCGGAGCTACCTTCCTCATCGCCACCGCCCTGCTGATCTATCTTCTGAAAATTCGAAAGCCCGACCCCGCCAAAATGCTGGTCAACCGTGCAGCGGCAGAGGCAGAAACCGCAGAGGATACGGAGGAATAAAGCCCCATTTACCGCAGCAGCTGAATGCTGCGCACGAACAGCGAATCACGAATGGCGAATAACGAATAGCGAATGGCGAATAACGAAGGAGTGCCTCCGGCACGGATTTGGAATATTTCGCCCGTCAAACAGAAATTTGCCGAACAGTTTGCAGCGGCCAAAGCCTCCCGTATCAGGAGAATTTTCAGGCTATGAATCAGGTATCAAATACGCAATGTCATTGCGAGGCCACTTGTGGCTGTGGCAATCCGCATCCTGAAAAACTACCGTTTTTACACGAAATTCCCATATATTCGAAATAGTTAGGGGAACGGATTGCCACGTCGGCATAAATGCCTCCTCGCAATCAACACGTGTTAACACACCACTATAAACGAAAATGTGCTATAATATAGTTATGGCACAAGTCCGATGTCATATGGTCTAAGAGATCGACTCGCAATCTGGAAATTGCCCCTGT